>JAHFBX010000046.1 GCA_023249815.1 Candidatus Eiseniibacteriota bacterium | reverse complement strand
GTATAACGACCGGACCCGACGCCGTCAGGCGTCGCTGCCCTTGGCGATCGCCTCGATCATCTTCTCGCGCTGGCGCTCGAGTTCGTCCGCGTGACGGCTGAGCGAGATCCACCAGATCGCGAAGCAGGCGAGCAGGGCGAGCGTCGTGACCACCAGCGAAGCCGCGCCATCGTACGCATCGGGTGTCAGCGACCGGGCCGCGACGACGCCCAGGACGATGGCCGCGGCCACCACCAACACGGCGAGATAGGCGAGGAGTCCCACGATGCCGCCCGGGCCGCGCCGCGACATGCCCTCGGTGCGCGCACGGGTCGGGTGCACGATCGACACCCACGTTCCGAACGCTCCGCCCACGAACACCACCGCGAGATAGCCGGTGGCCATCAGGCCCAAGCTCGGCAGCACGCTCGCGGGCCGGAGCGCGAGCAGGATGGCGAACGCGAGCGCCGCCTCGAGCAGCGACCCCGTGACCCAGGCGACGTTCTTGCTGAGCACGAGATCGCGTGAGTCAAATGGCAGCAGGAACAGCGTGCGGATGCCCACGCCCTCGTAGCCCCACAGCATGAGGTTTCGCGCCGCGAGCGTGCTGGTCATGACGAACAGAGGCAGGATCTCGCCGAAGCCCGCCTCGCGCGTGCGGCCGATCACGGCGAGCACCGCGACCGTGAGCGGCATCACCACCATCTGGTAGAGGATCGCGGGCGTGCGCATCATGTACACCACCTCGCGCGTGGCGAGCAGAGACTGGATGCGCGTGAGCCCCGGCCAGCGCGCTGCGAACGAACCGTCGCGTTTCGTGGAGGAGGACGCCTGCACGCGCCCACCCACCGCGCCGCGGACCACCGAGCGCGACATGATGCGCGCACCGAGCCACACCGGCGCGCCGATCGCCACGAGTGAGAGCATCAGTCCCACCGCGGGATGCGCGAACGGCCCCACCGGCAACGCGCCTGCCACCGCGGCCGGACCACTCACCGTGGGCAGGCGCTCGAACCCATGCGCGACGTCGGCGAGCAGGCGTTCCGGCGTCATGCCGACGCGCCGGGCCTGCTCGGCCAGGTGGCGCGCCGAGCGGCCCATCATGAGCTGGAACCCGAGCACGGTGAGCGTGAACAGGAACGCGGCGACGTAGCGCATCCATTCGCGGCGCAGCAGGTCGTCGAGCACGGCGAGTAGAAGCTGCAGCGCGGCCGCAGTCACGAGCAGAAGCAGCAGCGCGCCCGCGGCTGCCTGCGCGGCGGCGAGCAGCCCGGTGTGGCGCGCCACACCCGCGCACGTGGCGACGAGCGTGGGGATCGCCATGAGCACAATCGGTTCGCCGAGCGAAGCCAGCGTGTTGACGCCGAACACTTCGAGCGGGCGGAACGGGTAGCGCCGGAGCTTGTCCAACTCGAACGTGCGCCCGAGCGCGCCGGCCAACAGCGACGCCCACAAGATGGTGACCTGGCAGACGCCGAACACCACGAGCAGCGCGGGCGGTCCGACCTTCGCCGCGTAGAGCCATGCCGCAACGGCCGCGCCCAGGTAGAGCGGCGAGAACACCAGCGCCAGGAGCGCGCTGAGGCCCGCCATGGCCCACCGCCCGCGCCGCGTGGTGTTGTTCATCGCGAGGCGCCAGCGCAGCCAGAACAGCAGGCGGGACGTCTTCAAGCGGGATCGGAACCGCGCGTGAGCCAGTCGAGCCCGTCTCCGGCGGCATCGCGGCTCGCGCCCACCGTGTCGATGAACAGGTCCTCGAGCGTACGGGGCGAGCCGCCTGGGTCCCGCCGCAGGTCGTCGAGCGTGCCGCAGGCGGCGAGCCGGCCCTCGGAGATGATCCCGACGTGGGTGCACAGGCGTTCCACGACCTCGAGCACGTGTGAGGTGAGGAACACGGTCGTCCCGCGCGACGCCACGAGCTTCTGCAACAGCTCGCGCAGCTCACGCGTGGCCACGGCGTCCACGCCCTCGAACGGCTCGTCCAGGAACAAGAGTCTCGGGTCGTGGATGAGCGCGCAGGACAGCGCCAACTTCTTGCGCATACCGTGCGAGTAGCCGGTCACCAGCTTGTTCGCGTCGTCCGCGAGATGCATGGCGGCGAGCAACTGGCCGGTGCGCGCACGCGCCTCGGTTGGCGAGAGGCCGTGTGCCTCGCCGACGAAGCGCAGGTGCTCCTCGCCCGAGAGCCGCTCGAACAGGTGCAGGCCGTCTGGCACGACGCCGATGCGGCGCTTGATGTCGAGCACCTGCGTCTCCACGTCGTAGCCCAGCACGCGCGCGGAGCCGCCGCTCGGCGCGAGCAGCCCAGTGAGGATGTTGATGGTCGTGGACTTGCCGGCGCCGTTGGGTCCGAGGAAGCCGAAGAACGAGCCCTCGGGAACCTCGAGTGTGAGGCCGTCGAGGGCCGGCCGGCCGCCGAACAGGCGGGTAAGCTGGTGAGTCTGGATCGCGTGCGAAGCATCGGGCATGGGGTCCTCCGGGGGCGCGCGAGCATACGGCGCGCGCGGGGGCCGTGCTATCTGAACGCCAGCTCCGCCACCACGGGCGCGTGATCGCTGGCGAGGCCGGGCCCGTCCAAGCCCGTCACGGTATGCCCACGCCCGAGGTCGGAACGGAATCCGCGCGTGGCGATCCAGTCGAGGCGGAGCCGCGCGCGCCGCTCTGCCCACGCGAGGCCACGTGAGGCGAGCGCGCGCAGTGGCCAGGGGAGCGCATGCACCTCGCCCAGGCGCGAGAAGCGAAGCGCAAGCGTCGGCACCCCGTCCATGTACGGGTCCCACGCGAACCCCGCTTCGCGCAGCGCGTCGAACAACGTCTCGCCGTGCGGGCCGCGGTCGGGTCGCGCGAGACGAGCCGAGAGCGCTTGCGAGGGCTGCGCGAGCAGCGCCCAGGCCGCAGCCAACGCGGCGAGACGACGGCCACGGTCGAACGTGTGCGTGTTCCAGTCGCCGGCCAGGACAAGCGGCCGCCCCACGCCGGCGAGTGACTCGAGCAGCAATCGCATCTGCGTCGCGCGATGTGCGCGCGTTCGATGCACCTCGAGGTGCACGGTCACCGCGGTGAATGGCGCGATCGGATGCGCGAGCTCGCACACGAGCGCCACGAACCGGCCCGCCATGTGCTCGCGATCGAACAGCAGTGCCTCGGGGCCCGGGAGCGGCACCAGCCACGACGCCGTGATGGGCCAGCGCGAGAGCAGTGCCAGGCCGAACAGCGACTCGCGGTTGTCCTCGGCCGCGGCCGTGGCCGCGTCATCATCGCGACCGCGCGTGCTCTCGAGGAACATGGCGCCCCACGCGCAGTGCAGGCCGAGCCGCGCGGCGAGTTCGGCGGCGACGTCACGGTTGCCGGACCGCGCCATGCCGAGGTCCACTTCGTTGAGCGAGACGACATCGGCACCGGCCAGCAGTGGATGCGTTCGTAGCGCGCCGGCGATGGGCTCGAACCGGTTGCCGTGCTCGAGATTCCAGTGCACGACCCGTACGCGCGTGGGCCCCCTGGGCGGACCATCCGGACCCCGCGCCGGCGTCAAGCGCACGCCGTCCAGGTGGGCGTCGAGTCGCCAGCCCAGTCGCGGCCAGTCGGGACTCGCGTGCAGTGCCGCTAGCGACGGATATCTCGAGAACTCGGCACGAAGCGCGTGAGCCTCGGCCGTGGCGGCGGAACGACTTGCCTCGTTGCGATCGTTCATCAAGGCCGCACGGTAGCCCACGTGCGACGCTCCGGCACGTGCCGGCGAAGCGTCGCGCTCGCGCGTGCGGAGAACACGCTCGCGGCGTTCCAACCGCGATTCGCGGGGTCTCGGGCGCACGAGCTACAATGAACAGGACCGCATCGACTCCGCCCCCGGCTCGCCGCGCCCGGGACCATTGCCAGCCTCGAGGAGTACCCATGTCCCGTCCCCAGACGCTCGGCGAGCTCAAGGCCGCCGGCTATCGGCACCGTTCGGTCAAAGACGAGCTTCGCGCCAACGTCATCGCACGGCTCAAGGCCCGCGAACCTCTGTTCCAGGGCATCGTCGGGTACGAGCACACGGTCGAGCCGCAGATCGTGAACGCGATCCTGTCGCGCCACGACTTCATCCTGCTCGGCCTGCGCGGGCAGGCCAAGACGCGCCTGCTGCGCTCGCTCGCGCAGTTCCTGGACGAGTGGTTGCCGGCGATCGAGGGTTGTCCGCTCCACAGCGACCCGCTCGTCCCGCTCACGCACGCCGCACGCGCCGCGCTCGACACGCACGGGGACGCCACGCCGCTTCGCTGGCTGCACCGTGACGAGCGCTACCAGGAGAAGCTCGCGACGCCCGACGTGACGATCGCCGACCTGATCGGCGACATCGACCCCATCAAGGCCGCCACGCTGCGGCTCGACTACTCCGACGAGCGCGTCATCCACTACGGCATCATCCCGCGCAGCAATCGCGGCATCTTCGCCATCAACGAGCTGCCCGACCTGCAGCCGCGCATCCAAGTGGGCCTGCTGAACATCCTCGAGGAGAAGGACTTCCAGATCCGCGGATTCCCGGTGCGCATTCCGCTCGACGTGGCGATGGTGTTCTCGGCCAACCCCGAGGACTACACGAACCGCGGCAACATCATCACACCGCTGCGCGACCGCATCAGCTCGCAGATCCTCACGCACTACCCGCTCACACGAGAGCAGGGCATCGCGATCACGACACAGGAGTCGTGGATCGAGCGGAAGAGCGGCGTGGACGTGCGCGTGCCGTCGTTCATGCGCGACCTGGTCGAGGAGGTCGCCATCCAGGCGCGGAAGAGCGAGTACGTGGACCAGAACTCCGGCGTCTCGGCGCGGCTCACGATCGCGCTGCTCGAGAACGTCGTGAGCAACGCCGAACGGCGCGGTCTCGCCACCGGCGAGAAGCAGGTCGTGACGCGCGTCTGCGACCTCCAGGCCGCCGTGAGCGCCGTCTCGGGTAAGGTCGAGCTGGTGCTGGAGGGCGAGCAGGAGGGAGCGCTCAACGTGGCGCGCGCGCTCCTCGGCCGCGGCGTGAAGGCGGTGTTCTCCCAGCGTTTCCCGGATGCGTTCAAGCCCCGCCGCGTGCGCGGCCGGCCGGCGCCGTCCGCAGAGGAATCCGAGTCGCAATCCACTGCCGAGTACCGGCCGGTGCTGGAGTGGTTCTCTTCGGGCAATCACCTCGAGCTCGGCGACGACCTGCCGCAGGCCGAGTACGCCGCGTCGCTGTCGCGTGTGAAGGGGCTGCCGGAACTGGCTGCGCGCTACCTCGAACCGCGTGACGCGGACGAACACGCCGTGGCCATGGAGCTGGTGCTCGAGGGCCTGCACCAGAGCAGCATGTTGTCGCGCGAGCGCACCGACAACGGCAGGACCGGGTTCAAGGACATGCTCAAGCAGATGCTGTCGGGGCTGGGCGAGGACTAGGTCGCCATGCGGTTCGATTACACGAGGTGGAGGGGCCGGAACCTCGGCGACGAGGCGTTCCTCAAGCAGCTCCTCGACATCTATCGGAATCTCCTGCTCCAGACCGGCGGGGATGCCGACGAGGCACTGCGCTGGATGGAGCACTTCGGCCGCGAGTACGGCTTCTTCGGCGAGGATTTCTCGCTCGACGACTTCAAGAAGCTGCTCGAGGAATCCGGCGAGGCGCGCCGCACGCCGCGGGGATTCGAGATGACGCCGAAGGGTGAGAAGCGCATCCGGCAGGACTCGCTGAACGAGATCTTCTCGACGCTGCGCGCCGGCGCTGCCGGCGACCATCCCACTCCCGTGGCCGGGGCGGGCGGCGAGCGGCTGTCCGAGACGCGACGCTGGCAGTTCGGCGACGACCTCGCGAACCTCGATCCGCTCGCGTCGGTGAGCAATGCGGTCAAGCGCGGCGGCATCGACGAGCTGTCGCTCGCCGAGGATGACCTCGAAGTGTATGAGGAGGAGCATCTCTCAGCATGCGCTACGGTGCTGATGGTCGACATCAGCCACTCGATGGTGCTTTACGGCGAGGACCGGATCACGCCCGCCAAGAAGATCGCGCTGGCGCTCTCGCAGTTGATCCAGACGCGCTACCCGAAGGACACGCTCGATGTGGTGCTGTTTGGCGACGACGCCGTGCAGGTACCGCTCGGCGAACTCATGAAGATCCAAGCCGGGCCCTACCACACGAACACGAAGGCCGGGCTCCAGCTCGCCGCGCGCATCCTGGCGGGCCGCAAGGGTGTGAACAAACAAGTGTTCATGATCACGGACGGCAAGCCGTCCGCGATCCGCGAATACGGCCGCCTGTACAAGAACCCGTTCGGGCTGGACCCCAAGATCGTTAACAAGACGCTCGAGGAGGCGGCCTACCTTCGCCGCAAGCGCATCGCCATCACCACGTTCATGCTGGCGGTGGACGCCCCGCTGCTCGAGTTCGTGCGCAAGCTCACCGAACTCAACCAGGGGCGCATCTACGAGACGGACCCGCAGAATGTGGGCGCCTACGTATTCCGCGACTTCGTGCGCAACCGGAGGAAGCGGCTGCACTAGCGGCGAGTTCATGTCCCGGCCGGCCGGAATCACTCGCGGCTAGCCCTCGGGAGCCGGCGGAACCTCCCGGGCAAGGTGGCGACGGGCGAGACGCGAGCCCATGTCGAGGAAGGTTCGTTCGACCGTCAGGTAGAGCAACGCGCCGACCGTCGCCGCCACGGCGAGCACCACGATGCAATACGCCAAGATACTCGCGACTGCGGCGGGCGCCGAGTAGGGACCACGGGGCCACCAGCTCAGCGCCCAGAAGACCACGAACAGGTGGGTCAGGTACTGGCCGTAGGACGCGCGGGCCAAGGGCACCCACACGCGCGCTCCGAGGAAGCGGGTCACGCGGTTGTCGAGGAAGATCCCGTTCAAGACGAGCAGGCTCGAGCCGATCGAGACCACGAGGAACTGCCACACCGCCGGGAACGCTCCCGGAACCCAAAGACCGCCCCAGAGCATCACGCTCGCATAGCAGGCGAGCCCCAGGATCCAGGTCGCGGAGCCCAGCCTCGTGATCCAGGACGCCATGCGCTCGCGGTGGAACACACAGGCGTAGGCGATCAACACGCCGAGGATCAGTCCGTCCGCGTGCGTGTGCGTCATCGGGTGGATCCACTTGAACGGCACGATGTCGGGCGAGCGCGCGTACATCGCCCACCGGAAGGCGAGTGGAACCAAGGCGAGCGCCGACAGGAAGATCCATCTGAGCGATCCTTTCGCTACTCGGAACAGGATGCCGAGGAGGAGCGGCGTCGCAAGGTAGAAGTGCTCCTCGACACACAGAGACCAGCCCCAGCTCATCGGGTTCGGGAACTGCATCCCATAGACGTAGTTGCTCACGTACAGGTAGTTCGCCCAGCTCCGCGCGATGGACTCCCGCCAAGGGACACCTCCGTAGAGCACGGCCCACTCCTCCCTGCGCGAGAAGAAGAAGACGCTCACCGTGAGCACGAGGTAGTAGACGGGGAACACGCGGAAGAACCGGCGCACGTAGAACGCCTTGAACGAGAGCCCGCCCCGCTGGAGCTGCGACAACAGGATGCGGCCGATCAGGAAGCCGGAGAGGACGAAGAAGACGTCCAAGCCGAACCAGAGCGAGAGGATGAACGCGGGCACGGCGGACGGGAGTTCCCGATAGGAGTCTCGCAGCGCCGGCGGCAGCCAGAGGGCGCAGTGGCAGAACACCACAATCGCGCACGAGATACCGCGCATCCCGTCTAGGTGAGGCTCGTGCCCGGGCTGATGCATGGTCAGCGCCGCCCAGGCCGAACCCCGTGGGTCCGCTCTGCGGGCGGCACGGGTCGAGCGCCGCCCTGCGCGACTCGGCGAGAGTTCCTGGGCCCGCCGTCGCCCTGTCACTCCCGCTTCCCGTTGTGTTCGGCTGGCGCCACGGGGCCTCCAAGTCGGTCGCCACGACAGAAGTTCGAGCATACGTCTGTCGTGGGCCTGCCGACCAACAAGCGATGCAAGTTCATATGCTCGCCGGCCGCAAGCGCATCGCCATCATCACGTTCTTGCAGTTGGCTGACGCCCCGCGGCTCGGGTTCGTGCGCAGGCTCGCTCAACTCAACCGGCAGCTCATTGGAGTCCGACCCGCGGAGCGCGGACACCCCATGCGTTCCACGAGTCCCTGTTTACTGCCACCACGCCAGAGTTTGGTCCGGGCTGCACGGACGAGTGAGCAGCTCTCGCAGCGTCGAAGTGCCCCGGGCCAGGACCGGAACGCTCTGCGAATATTGGGGATTCTGCTCGACTCATCCTCCCGCCCAGACCTACGATTAGACACATAGCGCGGGAAACCAGGGCCTCGATCTCTCCCTCGTCCACAGGTCCGGTCGTCAGCCCAGCGCTAACCACACGACGCACGAGGTCCTCCCCATGTCCCTCGCGCCGCAGCGTCGCCTGCACGCGTGCCCTGAATCCGCCCTGGGCAAGATCGCGCCGTCTCCACGGCGTGCGAATCCGTTTCTCACTCCCTCGTTCATCGCGCGTGCGTTCGCCGTCGCGGCATGGCTCGCCGCCGCCCCCGCGCTCGCCGACATCGTCGAGATGCGCCCCGCGGCGTCCAAGGACGATGCCGAAGAGCGCGCCGACCTGAGCATGTACACGGGCAGCAGTGATCTCGAGCTGGTGTTCGACACCTCGAACCAGGTCGTCGGCATCCGCTGGCCGGGGCTCGCGATCCCCGCGGGCTCCACCATCACCGCCGCCTGGGTGCAGTTCACGCCCAAGGAATCACAGAGCGAGCTGACGACGCTGACGATCGCCGGACAGGCCGCGGACAGTCCGCTGGAGTTTGGGACGACTGCGGGCAACATCTCGCTGCGGCCGCGCACAGCCGAGACAGTTGGCTGGTCGCCGGCCGCGTGGACCGCGGGAGCGGCGACGCTCGCGCAGCGGACGCCGGATCTCACCCTCGTGATCCAGAAGATCGTGAGCCGGGCCGGGTGGGCGAGCGGCAACGCGCTCGTGCTCATCATCACGGGCACCGGCCACCGCACGGCCTACGCATTCGACGGCGGCGCAGCGCAGGCACCTCTGCTGCACGTGGAGTTCACGTCAGGCGGGCCGCCTCCGCCCCCGCCGGTCGACAACCCGCCGGTCGCCGCACTCTCCGTGACGCAGCTTGCCAGCCCGGCGCTGACGGTCAGCGCGAGCGGCGCGGGCTCCACCGACACCGACGCGACGCCGATCGCGAGCTACCAGTTCGCGTGGGGTGATGGCAGCACCGCCACCACCACGACGGCGCCCACTTCGAGCACGACGCACACGTATGCCGCCTCGGGCACCTATACGGTCACGCTCGTCGCGACCGACACCGGCGGACTCGCGTCGGCACCCGTGACGCAGTCCATCACCGTGAATCCAGCCCCTCCGCCGGTTGATAACCCGCCGGTCGCCGCGCTCTCCGTGACGCAACTCGCGAGCCCTGCGCTGACGGTCAGTGCGAGCAGCGCGGGCTCGACGGATGGGGACGCGACGCCGATCTGGAGCTACCAGTTCTCGTGGGGGGATGGCAGTGCCGCGACCACCACGACCGCGCCCACGTCGAGCGCGCCGCACACGTACGCCGCCGCCGGCACTTACATCGTCTCGCTGGTTTGCACCGACACGGGTTCGCTCACCTCGAACACGGCCACGTTCAGCATCACGGTCACCGCCGCGCCGCCTCCCGGCACCACGACGATCGACGTGCGCCCCGTCACGGTGACCGATGATGCGGAGGAGTCCGCGACCGGATCGGTCGCCACGAACAGCAGCGACCTCGAGCTGGTCTTCGACGGCAGCAACCAGACCGTGGGCATCCGCTGGCCGGCCATCCCGATCGATCCGGGGGCCAACATCAGCGCGGCGTGGGTGCAGTTCACGGCCGACGAGTCGCAGAGCGAGGTCACGAACCTCACCATTCGGGGCCAGGCCGCGGCCAACGCCGCCGCGTTCTCCAGCACCAGCCTCAACATCTCGTCGCGGCCTCGTACCGCGGCGGCGGTCGCCTGGAGCCCCGCGCCGTGGACCGCGGGCCAGGTGGGCGCGGCGCAGAAGACGACGGACATCAAGTCCATCGTGCAGGAGATCGTGAGCAGCTCGGGCTGGGCGCGCGGCAACGCACTGGCGCTGATCTTCACGGGCACCGGACACCGGACGGCGGTTGCCGTGACTGGCAACTCCTCACGCTGGGCCGTGCTGCACGTGGAGTTCAGTGGTGGCACGCCGCCGCCGGACCAGCCTCCGGTCGCGCGGCTCACCGTGTCGCAGATCCCGTCGCCGGCGTTCACGGTGACCGCGAGCGGCGCCACCTCCACCGACACCGACGCGACGCCGATCGCGAGCTACCGGTTCACGTGGGGAGATGGCTCCGCGGCCACGGTCGTCAGCGCTCCCACCTCGAGCGCGAATCACACCTACGCCGCGGCGGGTACGTACACCGTGACGCTCACCGCGACCGACACCGGCGGACTCATCTCCTCGTCCGTCTCGCAGAACGTCCTGGTGAGCACGCAGACCGGACCGCCTATCGCTGTCTACGCGTCGTACAACGACACCCACCACTCCTATAACACCCAGCCGAAGCCCAGCCCGTGGATGGGCTCGCCGAACGTGGTGTTCGTGGGCACGCCCGACTCGCCGAGCGGCGGCTGGGACTCCTCGGGACTCAAGATCGACAACCTGAGTGGCGGATCGCTCACCATGACGGTCACCGTGGACATGATCTCCAAGAGCTTCAACCTGTGGGGCTCGCGCACCATTCCCGCGGGGCAGTCCCTGATCCTCGCCCAGACCGGCTACGAGAACTTCGACGGCTCCGACACCAGCCCCGCGGGTTGTTACGGATGCAATCCGAACCTGTGCCTCACTTCGGTGTCGTCCGCGGTGCCGGTGGTGAGCGTCACCATCAATGGGACGACGACGAAGTACTACGACCCACAGCAGACGCTCAACACGAACGGCGTGGACTACGCCGGCTGCCCGGCCACGTCGGGGCGCAATGACGAGTCGAGGCCGTGGGTCCGCATCTATCCCACCGCGCCCGGGCAGGCCGCGCCCACCGCATCGAACATGTTCGAGGGCGACCCGAACACGACGCACGTCGGCCTGTCGTGGGTCGCGCCGCCGTTCCCGAACCCGACGCGCGGCACGCTCACGCTGCAGTTCAACACTGGCGTGCGCGGCCGCGTGGAGCTCGCCATCTACGACGTCGCGGGCCGGTTGGTGCGCACCGAGATGGACCACGAGTTCGAGGTCGGGCAGTGGCAGAAGATGATCCCGCTGCGCGGCCTCACGGCGGGCATGTACTACTGCACGCTGCGCACGCCCGAAGGCACGCTCAAGCAGTCGTTCATCGTGGCGCCCTGACATCCCCCTCGGGCCGGTTCGCACTTCGCGGGCCGGCCCGGCGGGCGCCCGCGCCTCTGCCAGTCCTGACGCATCCCGGACAGAAGGCGGCTCTGTCCCGCGCGCGGCGCGCCGCGCCGGTCCGCTCGTTCAGCCTTGCGCGTCGTTGGTCAGAGGCGCCTTGGACCGCGAGCGCCAGGCGCTAGCCTGTGAACCCGACGGCCCGTACCCCGGGCCGTGTCGCCAGGCCGCAGTGTCCACGCCATCCGGAGGAATCATGAAGACCAAGCACGCAATCCCCGTGGTCGCCGCGCTGTCGCTCGTGCTCGCCGCGCCCGCATTCGCCGGTGGGGATCACTGCGCGGGCAAGACTTCGGCGACCACGGCATCCGCCGCGCATGGGCAGTGCTCGAGCAAGGCCAGCAGTGCGGCGTGGGCGGGGGCATGGCTCGAGCGTTCGGAGTCCGGCGCGATCACCGTGGCCGAGGTGGCGCAGAACAGCCCCGCCGCCCGTTCCGGGCTGCGCGCCGGTGACGTGCTGCTCGCGGTGAATGGCCGGCAGCTCGGGGCCGCGAAGGCGGAAGGGCAGTGCATGTCCAGCGCCGAGTGCTCGGTCGGCCGTTCGGTCGCCTACACCGTGCAGCGCGGCCGCTCGACCAAGGTGCTCAAGCTGAAGCTCGAGAAGATGCCGGTCGAGGCGACCGAGCGCTTCGCGAATCGCGATGCGTCGTTCGATCCGTCGCTCGCCAGCGTGGTGATGACCACCGTCAACTGACGCACGTTCACGTCGAACGCGGGCCGGGATCCTCATGGACCCCGGCCCGTCAGATTTTCCGGCCAGCCCGCCGTCATCGGGCCACGAGCACGCCTCAAGGCCCCACGATGACAGGGACGGTTCCGTTCGGGAATCCCAGACGCTACAGTCCTCGCTCCTGACGCCCGCTCGTTCCATCCGGAGGCCCGCATGAGCCAGGCTCGTTCCGAGACGTCCGCCGCAACACGTGCACGGCCGTTCGTGCCCTACATCGCTGCCGACACGGTGCTACCCGAGTTCTCGTGGCGCGCGATCCTCATGGGCACGATCCTCGGCGCCATCTTCGGCGCGTCGTCGCTCTACCTGGTGCTCAAGGTGGGGCTCACCGTGAGCGCATCCATCCCGGTGGCGGTCATCTCGATGACGCTGTTCAAGGTGTTTCGCATCTTCGGCGCCAAGGATGCGAGCATCCTCGAGAACAACATCGCGCAGACCGCGGGCTCGGCGGGCGAGTCCATCGCGTTCGGCGTGGG
>JAHFBX010000045.1 GCA_023249815.1 Candidatus Eiseniibacteriota bacterium | reverse complement strand
CAGCTCGATCAAGCGACGGCGGAACTCAGGCGGGTACGGCGGTGGGGGTGCGGACTTCTTCGGCATCGTGGTGACCTCCGACCCAAATGGTCAGGTGTCCACGAAACCGGGTCAACTCCACAGCGACATTTCAGGACGCGAGCCTTCAGCGACTGATGTCGCTATCGAGCCGCGATTCTGTGACTCCCTGAGCGGCGACTTTCGACTTCAGGGCAGGTCACAACTACTAGGCCTGAGTGGGTGCGGGCTGATCGGAGCGCTTGGCGCCGGCTGTGACACTGGGGTTGTGCCGGTGAACGTGTCGCGATTCACGGCGGCCCGCACTGGCGAAGGAGTTCGCGTGACGTGGGAGGTGAGCGGCGGGCTGGAGTCCCAGGATCTGTGGGTTGAGCGTAGCGAGAGGGCGCCGGGACCATGGGCACGGCTTGAGGGCAAGCGCACGCGCGACCAGGGCGTGGTCACTGAGTTTGACAATCCCGCGCTCACGGACCGGGCCTACTGGTACCGACTCGCCGGCATTGTCGGGGGGAGGCCCACCGTGTTGACGGAGCTTGTTTGGGTGGGCAAGGCGGTAGTACAGGCCTTTCGCCTCGAATCCGTGGGACCGAGTCCCGGGCGGGGCAGGATCGCGATCAGGTTCGCGCTACCTGTGCCCAGCGATGTCAGTCTTGAGATCTTCGACATCCAGGGGCGCAGCGTCTCTTCGTTGGTTCGCGGCATATGGCCGGCGGGCGAACATGTAGTCGAGTGGAACGAACGACATCAGTCTGGGCTCTACCTCGTCCGCTACCGTTTTCCGGGTGGGGAGGAGACGAGACGCGTGATCCGAACGGGCGGGTGACCACCCCGTCGGCCAGTTTTCGCGCGCGAACGGACCGCGCGGCCGGCCGCGTTGCTCAAATCCATCGTCTCGACAAGCTCACCGTCGCTGCGCCTGCCCGAGCATCACGACCGCGACCGACCCGAACAGCGCGTCCGCGACCCATGCCGCCACGTACGGTGGCAACGCGCCGTTGTGGCCCAGCGCCTGGCCCGCTCGCATGATCCCGTAGTAGAGGAACGAGATCGCCACTGACAGTCCGAACCCGAGTGCCGCGCCCTGCATGCGCAGTCGCGTCGCCAGCGCGCCGCCGATCATGACCACGATGATGCACAACAGCGGGAACGCCAGCTTCAAGTGCAGGTCCACCAAGTAGTTCTCGACCCGCGCGCCGCTCGCGCGCAACCGCTCGACATAGTTCCGGAGCTCGAACCAGTTCATCTCGTCGGGGCGGTGGCCCGGCTTGGCGAAGTCCTCCGGTCGCTCGCCGAGTCCGCTCACCGCCATGCGCTGGAAGCCCTCCGCGCTCTCGCGGCCCTCGCGGAACTGGCGCACGTAGCCGGACACGAACACCCAGCGCGAGCCGTCCCAGGTGGCCTCGGCCGCGTCGATGCGGCGAGCGAGCACGCCGCCCTTGAACTCCTGGAGCGACACCTCGTGCATACGCTGCTCGTGCACGAGGTAGAGCCCCATCACCCAGATGCGGCCACCGCGACCGAGATAGGTGACGTCGGCGCGTTCGCTCGGCATCGAGCGCTGCAGGTGCTGGATGCGCTCCTCGAAGATCATCTCGCGCCCCCGCGTCGCCGCCGGCACCACGAACTCGCCCAAGAGCAGCGACAGCCCCACGCAGATCGAGGCCACCGCGAGCACCGGTGCAAGGATGCGCAACAGCGACAGTCCGCCCGCGCGCATCGCGGTGAGCTCGCCGAACTTGTTCAGTTGGCCGAGCGCCATGAACGTGGCGAGCAGGAGGGCCACCGGCAGCATCTTCACGACCACGTCGGGCGTGAGGTTCACGAAGTACTGCGCCACGAGCAGCCACGGCGCGCGGTGGTCGAGGAATACGTCCATCTTCTCGATCAGGTCCACGACGATGAAGATGACGATGAACCCGAGCAGGCCGAGCGCCAGGTAAACGAGGAACTCGCGCAACAGGTAGCGGTCGAGGATCCTCATCGCGTGCCCTCGGCCACGGCGTCCGGCCGCACGTGCGGCCGTCGCAGGCCCTGCCAGGGCAGTCGGAAGTCGCAGGCGCGCGCGGTGAGTCGCAGCCCGAGCGTGCCCAGCACGAGATTCGCGAGCCACATCGCGAGCCACGCCGGCAGCATGAGGCGGTTCGCCAGCTCCTCGCCGCCGATCAGGCAGACGTAGTAGAACAGGAAGAACCCGATCGAGGCGAACGCCACCGCCGGTCCCGCGCGGCGAACGCGCATGCCGATCGGCGCGCCGATCAGCACGAACACGACGCACGCGACCGGCAGCGCGAACTTCTTGTGGATCTCCACCGAGAGGCCGGCGGCGCGGCGCATCAGCGCGCGGCGCTCCACGTTCCACAAGCTCACGCTCATCTCCACCGCCGGGTACTGCTTCGCGACCTGGTCGAGCGGATCCGAGCGCCGGAACACCCCCATGAACCACATCCCGACCCGGGTGGGTATGGGCTCGCGCTCGGGCGCCAGCGCGGGCAGCCACTTCGCCGGCACGCCGGCGGTGCGGAACAGCGCGCGCTGGCGCTCGAGCGAGCGCGTGTAGTTCTCCACCACCTCGTCGCGATCCGCGATCAACTGCGCCGCGCTCTTCTCACGATCGCCGCGCGAGTTCCGCACCGTGCGCTCGAGCAGACCGCCCGCGCCCTGGATGTTGATCGTGTGCTTGCGGAACTTGAGACGGTGGTAGCGGTTGGCGCCGGTCTCGCCGGCCGGGATCTCGTGGATCTCGCCGTCCTCCAGTTCGAGCACCGCGGTGCGCCCATCAGGTGTGTAGGTGAGGAAACCCTTCTTCGCGAGGATCGTCGTGGGCGGGCCCCCGGCGTGGAGCTGGTAGATGGTGACCCCTCGCATCTCGTTCGTGAGACCGTTCACGGACTGGACGAGCAGGTTGTAGCCCGGGAAATCCGTGATGAACACGCCTTCCTGCAGCTTCACCGTCGGGCGCATCCGGCCGATATCCACGAGCAGGCTCGCGAACGCGTGGTTCGCGTCCGGGTAGACGTAGTTGTTGAACAGCGTGAGCCCGATCGCGAGCAGCGCCGCGGCCGAGAGCGGCGGCAACACGGCACGGAACAGGTGCACGCCGCTGGCCCGGAGCGCGGTGATCTCGTTGTCCTGGGACAGCCGGCCGAACGTCATGAGCGTGGCGATCAGGACCGCGCAGGGGACCGAGAGCGCGATCACGAAGCCCAGGGACAGGCCGAACAGCTGCAGCACGGCGAGCGCCGGGACCCCCCGGTTGATGACCAGGTCGAGGTAGTCGAACAGCACGTCCATCTCGAAGACGAACGTCACGACACCGAACCCGAGCAGGAAGGGAACCAGGTGCGACCGCAGGATGTACAAAGGAAGAATACGCACGGTGGCGCAGCCTACCCCACGAACACCGAGCCGGGCACCTTGCGGCGCGACAACGTTTTGACCGCTCCCCGGTCGGCTGTTACGGTCGCCGGTCTGTCCCCGGTCCTCCGGCAGCGCGGCCCCAGGAATCCATGATCGGATCGCAGACCCTGCCCGCCATCGCATTCGTCGCGGCGATCTCCGGCCTGCCGGGGCTCAAGGGACTGCCCACGCCCCAGACGAAGGAGCACGCGAAGGCGCGTGCCGAGGCCGTGGCCGCGGACACGTTGCCGCCGCCGTGGCGGCCGTCGTGGCGGCTCGCGATGGAGAACCGCTTCGTCCAGGCCGGATTGATGCCGGTCGGCCCCCCGCGGGGCCCGATCCGGCTCATGGACGCTTACGACCCCCGCCGCGTGCGCGTGATCGTGGACCCGGGGTCCGGCACCTACCGGAGCGAGGTCGAGGTGGGTGAGGTCACGCTCACGCCCAGCTACCGCAGGCCCCTGGCCCAATTCACGCGCGACCTCACCACGCGCACGTTCCAGGAACGCTGGGCCGAGAGCAACCGCCGGAACCTCAATTCACTGGGATCGGACGCGCCGCTCCAGCGCACGGGGCTGTCGCTCCCGATCCCGGTCAAGCTGCCGCAACGCCTGAGCAGCATCCTGGGACCCGGCGGACCAGCCCTCAACGTGTCGGGCTCCGAGAGCATCCGGCTCTCGGGCACCAGCAATTGGACGAACGCCCAGCTCGGCGTGCTCGGCCAGAAGAAGAGCCTGTTCCCCTCGCTCGACATGCAGCAGGACCTCGACATCCGGCTCGAGGGCCAGCTCTCGGACCGCATCAAGGTGAACCTGCTGCAGAACTCCGCGAACCAGGTGCCGCTCGCGAATCGCATCGCGATCAACTACCGCGGCGACGAGGATGACTTCGTGCAGGCGCTCGACCTGGGCAACACGAGCCTGGCGCTCCCCGGAACGCAGTACGTGTCGTACAGCGGCAAGAACGAGGGGCTGTTCGGCGTGAAGCTGGCCTCCCGCGTGGGCCCGCTCGACTTCACCGCGCTCGCCAGCAAGCAGGAGGGCCGGAGCGAGCGTGCGGTGTACTCCGGAGGCGCGGCGCGCAGCACCTACCCGTTCACCGATCTCGACTGGGTGAAGGGCCAGTATTTCCTGCTCTACGACGCCAACTTCGGCACGGTGTACGACGTGGACGAGAAGTCCATCCGCCTCTACCTGGACGACGCGAACGCGAGTAACGATCGCAACGTCATCGCGGGCAAGGCCATGATCGACCCCGACCACGCGTTCTCCCTGCCGTTGCCGGCGATCTCCGACACCGCGTTCGTGCGCGGCAGCTTCGACTTGCTGAACCCCGGACCGGACCTCCAGTACGAGGTGCTGAACAACCTGTTCGCATTCCACGACACGCTGTTCAAGGTCATCCGGTTGAAGCAGCCCATCGCCGTGGCGAGCAACCAGACACTCGCCGTCACCTACCGCGCCACGCCGATCATCGGCCCCGGCCACGCGCTCGGGAACCCGGTCGACGTCGGCGGCCGCCTCATCACCGTGCCGGGCCCCGACTCGGGACGAACGCTGTTCAAGCTGCTGCGCGTCCCGCGCAACAACCAGACCGCCACGTCGGACGGCATCAACTTCGACACCACCGCGGCGTTCGCGCTCGTGCGCGAGCTGGAGCTCAAGAACGTCTACAACCTCGGCGGCTACGGCATCGATCCCAAGTCGTTCAAGCTCACGCTCAAGTTCAGCCAGGACGAGCCCCCGACCACCGACCAGGACGGCATCCCGTTCATCGAGATGGTCGGCCTCGACAACTGGAACGAGCAGACCGCGCAGGCGCTTCGCGGCCAGGACGGTCTGGTGGACGGCACCGGGTTCAACGCGCAGACACGCAGCTGGGTGGACTACGCGAACGGCACGCTGTTCCTGCCCGACATGCGTCCGTTCGCGCCGCGACTCTCGGGTCCGGACGCGCACACGTTCGATCGGTTCCTCGACGACCAATTGAACCGCCGCCGGCGGCTGGAGGGGGCGGAGGGCACCACGAACCCGCCGAACCCCAAGGCGTACGACCTCTACAACCCGCGGCTGAACGACGCGAAGTGGTATTTCAATGCCGAGTTCGCGGCGGCCCGCTCGGGCGGCGGCGACATCACGCTCGGGCGCGGCAACATCCTCGACAACTCCGAGGCGGTCGTCGTGAACGGCGAGCGCTGGACACGCGACCGCGACTACACGATCGACTACGACCTGGGCCGCATCACGCTCAAGCGCCAGCTCGGACCCGCGGACCAGCTCTCGGTGGACTACTCCTACGCGCCGCTGTTCGCGCAGGCCAGCAAGACGCTCGTCGGCAGCGCGTTCCGGCTCGAGGGCCGCGATCGCAGCTTTGGCGGCGCGTTCTTGTACGAGAGCAAGGGCGCGCAGGACATCCGCCCGCGGCTCGGCGAAGAGCCCGCGCGCACGCTCATCACCGACCTCAACACGGACTGGCGCTTCAAACCGGCGTTCCTCACGCGGCTCGCCGACGCGCTCCCCGGCGTACGCACGACGACGCCGTCGGAGTTCAACGTGCAGGCGGAGGGCGGGATGTCGTTCCCGAACCCGAACACGCGCAACGAGGTGTTCGTGGACGACATGGAAGGTGTGCGCGACGCCGTGTCGCTGTCCATGACACCGGATCGCTGGCGCTGGTCGGGCGTGCCGCGACGCGGGACGTCGGTGGTACAGGGGAATGCGCTGGTGACGGACTCCTACCTGACGCTGCCGAAGTACTGGAACGCGGAGCTCCACTGGTACGTGCCCGTCAATACGCGCGGCGGCGAGTCCGACGGTGACCTGATCCACGAGCGCGACCTGCGTCCGAAGCTCTCGGACGCGCAAGGGGGCCGCAACGTGCGGACGGTGCTGGCCATGTCCATCCCGAAGACGCCCGACCCGGCACGGACGCCCGGGTACGCCCCGGGCGACACGCTGTGGGCGGGGCTCACGTACAACCTCGATGCGGTCGGCCTCGACCTGTCGCGTTCGCAGTTCCTCGAGATCTGGGTGAACGATTGGAACGACCACCACGACCCGGCATTCCGCCAGTCGCGCGTGCGAGGCGACGGCACGCCCGGCTCGAGCGCCAAGCTGCACATCGACCTCGGGCGCGTGAGCGAGGACCAGATGCGCGCGCCCAACCGCATCCCGAACGCCCGCATCGACACCGAGGACCGGCGCCCGCGCGACAACCAGCTCACGGTGATCGGCGACGACTCCGAGGACACCGGCATCGACGGCATCACCGACGCGGCGGAGCAATCCGCGCTCGCGGCCGGCCAGCTCACGCTCGCGGACCTGACGACCGCTTCGACGAGTGATCCGGAAGGCGACAACTGGGGCTCGGTCATCGAGGACCACCCGTCGTCGATGGATCCGCGCCGCTACGTCACGACGAATGGCACCGAGCGCAGCAAGGACGCGTTCCCGATTCCGGACACCGAGGACATGAACCTGAACGAGCAGCCGGACACGACCGAGGCCTACTTCGAGTACACGATCGACCTCGGCCAGCAGGACAGCCCATACCTGGTCACCGACGTGCTGCGCGATTTCGGCGGCGAAGCCTCCGTGGACAGCACGCGCAACGGCTGGCGGCGCTATCGCATTCCGTTGAGCGACACCCTGCGCGTGCGATTTGGTTCGCCCGACCTCACCATCGCCCAGCACGTCAGACTGTGGGTGGACGGGCTGCGCACGGACGAGCGCACGTCGGCGGCGTCGTACCGGCCGATGCTCATGCTCGGCGGGCTCGACATCGTGGGCAGCCGCTGGCTCTCCACCGACCTCACCCCGCGACAACGCGACGTCTTGCACACCACGGTCACGCTGAACGCGATCAACACCGTGGACAACGCCGAGACCTACGACCCGCCGTTCGACCCCGGCACGACGCGCAACGGCAGCGAGGCATACCAGCGGCGCGAGCAGTCCATGGCGATGGAGTTCACCGACCTTCACCCGGCGGACTCGCTCGAGGCGTACAAGTCGTTCTCGATCCCCGAGAACTACAGCCGCTACGGCGTGCTGCGCTGGTTCGCCTCCAGCTTCGAAGTGACGAAGGAGGATCTCTCCGGCAACCCGCTCGGCACGTACGACCCGGCGCAGGACTCGCTGTTCTACTTCGTGCGCTTCGCCTCGGACGACAAGGGCGACTCCTACTACGAAGTGAAGCGCAAGTTCCCGCGCTCCTCGACGCCGAAAGCGATCGGCTGGGAGGAGGTGCTCGCCGAGGTCGAGAAGCTCTCGATCGTCAAGCTCGCGCCAGACTTCCCGCCGCAGTCCACGCCCAACAACGCGCTGCTCTACCGCACGGCGCTCGCGAACGGCGACTCGCTCATCCTGCGCGGCCGCCCGAGCTTCACCCGGTTGCTGCGCGTGTCGTTCGGTGTCGTGAACCAGTCCACGACCAGCCGGTTCACGGGTCAGCTCTGGTTCGACGAGCTGCGCGCGACAGACGTCGCGAAGGACGTGGGGCTCGCGAATCGCGTGCTCGTGAACGGCCGCTGGGCGAACCTCATGGACTACAACGTGGCGTGGAACTCGCGCGACGCCGACTTCCTGTCGGTGGGCGAGACACGCGGCAGCGGCAGCCAGAACACCTCGCTCAACGTGAACACACGTTTCGAGCCGCACCGCTTCTTCGAGGGCACGGGCATCCTTCTTCCCGTAAGCTTCTCGCAGAACGAGACGACGCAGCGACCGCGGTTCGCGGCGGGCGACGACATCGTGCGTTCGGGCGCGCTCGCCGAGGCGAGCGAGAGCCACACCGTGTCACGCACGCTCTCGACCCAGTACTCGCGGGTGTGGAGCGACCGTTCGAACGCGCTGCTGCGCTACACGCTCGGCGGCATCAACGCGAATATCAGCCGCTCGACGGGTGATTCGCGAAACCCCACAGCACTCGCCAAGTCCACGACCGTCGTGGCCGGCGTGAACTACCAGATCGCACCGCGCCAGCTCCTGCCCGTGCCGTTGCCGTTCACGAAGGCCAAGCTGTTCCCGCTGCCCGAGCGCTTCTACTGGAACTACGGCGTCACGACCACCAAGTCCACCGCGTTCGCCCGCACGTTTGGCAGCGACACGCTGCGACGGGCGAGCAGCCAGAACGGTCGCGCGGCGAACGTGAGCTTCGGCGCCGACACCCGGCCGATCGACCTGCTGAGCCACCACTTCGAAGGGCAGCGCAACCTGGCCCTGGAAGGCGTGCGCCTGGATCGCATCGGATTCGTCAACCTCGGCCGCCTGACGAGCTGGCGGCAGTCGTTCTCGTCGCACCTGTCCCTGAGCCCGAACCCGTTCTTCCGCCCGACGTTCAATTGGTCGTCCAACTACGCCCAGAACAACAACACGCAGTCGCGCGACCTTTTCCAACGCGCGATCACGAACGGGCAGGAGCTGGGCATGAACATGGACCTGCCGTTCGATCGCATCGGCGCGACGATCGGCGTGACGCAGGCGCGCCCGGCGACGCCGGCGGACTCGGCCGGGGGCAAGCCCAAGGCACGCCGGATGTGGCAGACATGGCGCGCGCTGCTCAACCGGCTGGGCGGTGTCAGCACGGACGGCCGCATCGGCCGCAACTCGAGCTATTCCGTCGTCTCGGGCACGGCGAGCCCGCTCTACCTCATGGGCCTCGCCGACAATCCCGGCTTCGGCGGCGGGAAGGTGTTCTCGGAACCGGGCAACGTGTCCTCGAACGGGCTCGACTGGCGCGCGAACGCGCGCACGACCATCCCGATCGCGTTCGGCAGCCAGCTGCTCACGCGCGTGAGCTACGGCGACCTGACGCGCGACAACAACGGCGTCAAGAGCCGCGACCGCGACTGGCGCTTCCCCGACTTCGAGGTGCAGTACGGCCGCATCGCCGGCCTGATCGGCATCACCAAGCTGCTCGACAATGCGCAGCTGCGCACGGCCTATGCGCGCAGTCATGCGGTGAACTACCTGAACTCGCACACGCTGCGCACGGGCACGTCGCGCAGCGACGACTTCCGCCCGCTGTTCTCGGTGCGCGGGCGGCTCCGGAACGGCACCGATGCGGACCTGCGGCTCGAACGCCGGTCCACCGTGCGTGAGTCGTTCCAGCTCGGCAACTCGAAGGCGACGGACCAGACGACGGACGTGAACTTCAGCCTGACGCGCTCGTATTCGCAGGGCCAGAAGGTGAACTTCCTCGGCAAGACCACGACCGTGAAGACGAACGTGAGCTTGTCGCTCACCACGGTGTATTCGCGGCAGAAGGGCGGCGTGAAGGTGGCGAACGAGGAGAAGCTCGCGAACCCCGTGGATCGCACGCGTATGTCGGTGAACGGCACCGGGAGTTACGGCTTCAGCAGCAATGTCACCGGCGACCTGGCACTGGGCTTCAGCCACTTCCGCGAGACGAATGGCATCGTGCGCCGCAGCATCCGCGTCGAACTCCGCGGGCAGTTCCGGTTCTGAGCGTGCGCGCACGTTGGTGGCTGGTCGCGTTGTCGCCGCTGCTGCTCGCGGGCTCGTGCCGGACGGCGGAAGTACCGGACGGTGCGCGCGCGCTCGAGCGAGTGAAGTGGCAGGTCGCGCAGGGCCCGCGCATCCCGGGCACGCCGGGACACACCGCGGTGCGCGGCTGGATCGCCTCCGAATTGACGCGGCTCGGCGGCCGCATCGAGCGCCAGGCGTTCGTGGACACGGTGGCGGGCCGGGCCTGGCCGCTCGAGAACATCATCGGCCGATTCGGACCCGCGTCGGGCCGTCGAATCGCGCTGTTCGCTCACTTCGATACGCGCCCGTGGGCTGACGAGGATCCCGACTCCAGCAAGCACGACCAGCCCGTACCCGGTGCCAACGATGGCGGTTCGGGGGTGGCGGTGCTGCTCGAAGTGGCCGAACTCATGCACGCGCGCGCGCCGGACGTGGGCGTGGACCTCGTGTTCCTGGACGGCGAGGACTTCGGGCATTCGACCCAGCCCGATCACTATAGCCGCGGCAGCCGCGGCTACGCGTCGCGCCTGCCACCCACGGGCGATGCCGCGCGCCCAGTCGCGGGGTTCCTGTTCGACATGGTGGGGGACGCCGATCTCGGGATCTGGGACGAGGCGAACTCCGCCGCGCGCGCGACGAATCTGGTCGAACTGGTCCACGAGGCGAGCCGCGCGACGGCGGCACGTCATTTCCACCCGGAAGCGCGTCACATCGTGATCGACGACCACATCCCGCTCCTGGAAGCGGGACTGCCGACGGTGGACATCATCGACTTCGACTACCCGGCCTGGCACACCGTCGCCGACACGCCCGACAAGATCTCGGCCGCGAGTCTGGCCGAAGTCTCCCGCGTCGCGGCCTGGCTCGTGTACCGGAGTGCGCTGGCGAAGCGGTAACAGCCTTGCCCGAGGCTGAGTTCCCAGTGCGCCGGCGCCGGGCCGGGGGACCGCGCTCGTGGCCAGTCGCGAGCAGGGCGGAGGCCAGGATGGCCGGAGGCCGTCCGCGAGCATCAGGGAGGCCCGGCAAGGGACTGGCCGGGCCGAGCGTTGGCCGCGATCGCGGTCCCCCCACGCTCCCGCCCGACCAGGCCGCCGGCCCAGCCGCCAGCTTGCCGCCTGAAGCCCAGTTGGAGTAAGTTGCAGCGAGGAGTGGGGCAGGTGCGACCACTCCGTTTTTTGTCTGCGCGGGAGTGAAAGTGGAAGTCCGGGAAGAAGTTCGCCAGCTCGCCGAACCCCTTGCGGAAGAGCATGGCTACGAGCTGGTGGACATCGAGCAGGCGTCCCTCGGGCACCACCGGGTGATCCGGGTCTACCTGGACAGGCCCGGCGGCGTCACCGTGGACGACTGCGCGAGATTCAGCCGGCGTCTAGCGGACGCCATGGATATGAACCAGATCGTACCGGGGCGCTACCACCTCGAGGTCAGCTCCCCCGGGCTCGAACGTCCGATCCGTACGCTGGACCACGTCCAGCGCTTCGCCGGACAGCGCATCAACCTCCAGACACATGAAGCACGCGACGGCCGGCGCCGCTGGGAAGGCGAGCTGCTCGGTCCCGTGGATGGGCGCGCGGGCGTGCGTACCGACGAAGGCGACGAACAGTGGTTCGAGTGGGCCGAGGTGAGAGCGGCTCGCTTGGTGGTCGATCCGTGGGCGGGGCTGCGCCGCGACAAGGCGCGACCGTCCGGGAAGACCTCGCGGGGAGGGGAACAACGATGAACAACGAGATCCTGGACGCGCTGAGCCAGATCACGCGCGAGAAGAGCGTGGACCGCCAGATGCTGGTGGAAACGCTCGAGGCCGGGCTGGCGAGCGCCGTGCGCAAGAAGCACGGCGCCACCGCCGACGTCGAGGTCAAGTTCAACGACAAGACCGGCGCGCTCGAGTGCGCGCTGCGCTTCGCCGTGGTGGAATCCGTGGAGGACCCCGCGTTCCAGTGGACGGTGGAGAAGGCCCGCGCCCACAAGCCGGACGCGCAGGTCGGCGACCTCGTGCGCATCCCGCTCGGCATCGCGGAGTTCGGCCGCAACGCCATCCAGACCGCGAAGCAGGTGCTGATCCAGCGCGTCCGCGAGGCGGAGCGCGACAAGGTGTTCAAGGAGTACTCCGACAAGACCGGCACGCTCGTGCGCGGCGTCGTGCAGCAGGTGGATCGCGGCAATGTCATCGTCAAGCTCGACTTCTCCGAGGGCCTGCTCCCAGCCCGCGAGCAGATCCCGCGCAGCTACCACCGGCAGAATGACTACGTGCGCGCCGTGGTGCTGAACGTGGACCGCAGTGCCAAGGGCCCGCAGGTCATCCTGTCGCGCACGCACCCGGACTTCCTGCGCCGGCTGTTCGAAAGCGAGGTACCCGAGATCGCCGAGAACATCGTCGAAGTGAAGGCGGTCGCCCGCGAGGCCGGCGCCCGCTCGAAGATCTCCGTGTTCTCCACCGATCCGCGCGTCGACGCGGTCGGCTCGTGCGTGGGCCTCAAGGGTTCGCGCGTGCAGAGCATCGTGCGCGAGCTGGGCGGCGAGCGCATCGACATCGTGCCGTGGTCCGCGGACCCCGCCGTGTTCGTGTCGCGCGCGCTGGCACCGGCCCGTGTCGGCGAAGTGCGCGTGAACGAGGCCGAGAAACGCATGCTCGTGGTGGTCGCGGACGACCAGCTGTCGCTGGCGATCGGCAAGGGCGGACAGAACGCCCGGC
>JAHFBX010000044.1 GCA_023249815.1 Candidatus Eiseniibacteriota bacterium | reverse complement strand
GCCCTCCGCGGCCTCGAACAGCCCGGTGCGATCCAGGATCGCGCCCGTGAACGCACCTCGCTCGTGTCCGAACAACTCGCTCTCGATCAACGTGTCGGGCGTGGCGCCGCAGTTCTGCGCCACGAACGGCTGGCGACGGCGCGGCGAGAGCACGTGCAGCGCGCGCGACACCACCTCCTTGCCGCTCCCCGTCTCCCCGAGCAGCAGCACGGGCAGGCCGCTCGCGGCGATTCGCGGCAGCTGCTCGACCATGAGCCGCCACGCCGGCGACTCGCCGATCAACTCGGGAACCTCGTGCTCGACCACGCCATCCACTCGCGACGACCGATCCATCTCGTGCCTCCGTGCCTCTCCGGGAGCGGGGGCGTTGCGTCGGGGACGTCGGGGCTCGGGGGAGGTCAGCTCATGCGGGGCCGATCCATTCCACGGCGCGCAAGCCGGGCACGATCTCGCCCAGGCGCCACACCGTCTCGCCCGCCGCCGCGAGCGCTGCGTCAACGCCGGCCACGGTCTCCGGCGCCACGACGAGCACCAGGCCGACACCCAGGTTCAGCGCCGCGCGCGCGTCGTCCTCGGGGACCGCGCCCTCGACGACGAGCCAGCGGAACAGCGCGGGGCGCGGCCACGCGCCGGCGGAGATGCGCGCGCGGCAGCCTTCGGGCAGCACGCGCACGAGGTTCCCCGCGATGCCACCGCCCGTGACGTGCGCCATGGCACGGATGCGGTCCGCCTCCGCAAGCGGCAGCACGGACGGCCCGTACCAGCGATGCGGTGCGAGCAGCGCGTCCGCGAGCCGCTCGCCTGCACTCCCCGGGAGGGGATCGGCGAGCGTGAGCCTGGACGACGCCAGCACCCGGCGCGCGAGCGAGTAGCCGTTCGTGTGAAGTCCGCTGCCGGCGAGCCCCAGCACCACGTCGCCCGGCCGAACGCGCGAGCCGTCGAGCAGTACGCCGGGCGCGACGGTCCCGAGCATGCATCCCGCCACGTCGATCACGTCCGGGAGATAGGTGTCCGGCATCTCCGCGGTCTCGCCACCCACGAGTGCCGCGCCCACCTCACGGCAGGCGCGTGCCAGTCCGCGCACCACGGCGAGCACGTCGTCCGGCTGGAGCTTCGCCTGCGCGACGTAGTCCAGGAACGCGAGCGGGCGCGCGCCATGAACGAGCAGGTCGTTGGCACCGTGATAGACGAGGTCGGCCGCGGCGTCGTCGAGCCTTCCCGCTGCTCTCGCGAGGTGGAGTTTGGTGCCCACGCCATCCATCGTGGCGGCAAGCAGGTGAGGCGCGCCCGGAAACCGCATGACGCCCGCGAACCCGCCCGCGAGTGGCGCCACGGCCGCGCCCCAGGTCGAGCGGATCTCGCGCACGATCTCGTCCTTGATGAGATCGGAGCGGGTCACGTCCACGCCAGCGTCGCGATAGCGCATGCGCCCCCCCTAGCTCCCGAGCCGAGTGCGCAGGCGCAAAAGCTGCAGGTCTTCGCTGCTCGGGCTCGGCACCAGAGCGAATCGGCCGGCGCCGTGCAGCCGCAGCAGGCAACGCACGACGCCGTCGTCGAACTGCGTCCCGGCGCCGCGCTCGAGCTCGCGCAGCGCCGCCTCGACGGGCAGCGCACGGCGGTAGGGCCGGTCGCTCGTCATGGCGTCGAACGCGTCAGCCACGTTCAGGATGCGCGCTCCGATCGGCACGTCGGCGGACCGGAGCCCATACGGGTAGCCCTGGCCGTCCGGGCGCTCATGATGCGAACGCACGATCTCCGCGACGCGCCGGAGCGTGCGCACCTTCGCGACGATCTCAGCGCCGGCCGCGGGGTGCGCGCGGAGTGTGCGCTGCTCCTCGTGCGTCAACGAGCCGGGCTTCTGGAGGATGTACTGGTGCTGTGGCCCGATCTTGCCGAGGTCGTGCACGAGTGCCGCGTACTCGATCTCCTCGACCTCGGTCTCCGGCCGGCGCAGCCCGCGCGCGAGGCGCACGGAGTAGGTGGAGACGCGCACGGAATGGTGGCGCGTGTAGGGATCCACCTCCTCGAGCACTTCGGTGAGCGTGCGCACGAAATCCTTGAGGTCGCTCTTCAGCTCCACCGAGATCTGAAACGCGTAACGCGACACGAGCACGGGCAGCGCCACGAGCAGGAGCCCCCACGTGCCCGACGTGCTCCACACGACCGCGGTGAGCGTGCCGAGTGCCACGAACGACAGGTGATGCAGGATCCCGTTCTGGAAGTTCCGCTGCCAGATGCGCCACGGGCTCGGCCCCTCGGTGAGTCCGATCGCGAGCGAGACGCACGCCGAGTTGACGAGAAAGAACGTGAGCCCACACGCCGCGAGCGCCGGCGCCGAGCGTGGGAACAGCACCTGGCCGATGCGCCCGCCGAGCGCTTCGTAGACCGCAGCCGACGCGAACGCTCCCAGCACGTAGATGGCGGCGTTGTGCAGCACGCGCACCGCGGGGCGGCGGCGAAGCAGGCCCTGCACGACGCACGTGGTGACCACGTCGATCGCCGCGGACCAGAACGGCCCCACGAGCAGGAGCAGTGGGAGGTCGATCATCGTGCCGGCCGTCATCTGCCCGCCGCCCGGGAGTTTCACCGGTACCAACTCCGCGATCAGCAACAGGACCAGTCCGACGACGAGGACGGTCCACGGGGCCTCTGGGTGACGCACCCAGGCGAGGCCCGCGAGCAGCAGCGCGGTCGTGACGACAGCCGCGTAGTAGAGGCGGAACAGCGCCGGCCTCCGCGGCGATGAGGAGGAGATCACGACATCCTTATCGTGGGGGCTCCCGGCGAGGGAGTTTGAACGAGGGAGTGTGAAGAGGACGGGACCGACACCGGATCACGGGCAGGAGTCTAACTCAACCTTGCTTCTCGGTACCGGTTACCAACCGGCCTTACCCAGCAGCTCGACGATATCGAAGAACAGGTCCATGAACGGCCCACCTCCTTTGAGGGATTCTCCGCATCGACCTCGCGGTCGTGCGGGTGGGTCGCTTCGCTAGGGACTGGTCCTGCTCCGCTTCGCTCGTCTCCCCCCGGGAACCTGTCGGTCCCGAAATCGTGTGGTGGTCAAGGGCGCGCACGCGCGCCCGGAACTCAGCTCTCGGTCGCGTAGCTCTCGGCGCGGAGCACGTACTCCGTGGGCTCCTTGACGCGCAGTCCGGCCACCAGCCGGTTGAGCGCGCCAAGTGTGGCGAGCACGACCGCCTGGGGTGTGTCCTGTTCCACGGTGCAGCTGCCCGTGAGCACGCGTTCGTGGCGGTGCGCGAGCAGCGACAACACGACCACCGCGATGCGACGCCCGCCCACGTCCACGAACGTGGCGTCGCGTACGTTCAGCGCGATCGGGTCGGCGAGGAACTCCTGCACGGCGAGCGCCGTGGCCTGCGCGATCAGGCGGTGCGCGTCGTCGCGCGCGCTCCAGCCCGAGGCGTTGCCGACGCGCGGCAGACCCTTCCAGCGGAGCTCGACCTGCGCCTGTGTACGCTGGCCGTTGACGATGAGGTTCGCGTTCTCGTAGCGGATGCGGTCGTCGCGTCCCGGGGACGCGGCCGCTGCGGACGCGGGCTCGAGCAGCGGGCGCGGCTCGGCCGGCGGAGCCGGGCGGGCGCTCGAGGTGGCGGTGGAGGGCGCCGAGCCCCCGGGCCGCGCGAGCGCCACCGAGACGATGCGGTGATCGATGGCCATGTTGAGCTCGGTGCGCAACACCGCCTGCACGTCGCGCACGATCTGCTTCGGGGAGCGATCGCCGCTGCTCAAGACGTGCACCTCGAGGAGCTCATCTCCCTCCGCCATGACGCTGACACCGTCCACGTCCCGGAGCCGGCGGATGGCGCTCTCGGCTCGCACTGCAAGGGGGGATACCATCATGGTCTTGCCTCTCGGCCAGCAGCTCGGGGGGGTGCCGTGACGCGGGCGGCAGCTTAGCACAACCGTGGAAGCCGCAGGGAAGGCGTGCTTTGCGAGCGGGCCGTTTCCCCAGGGCCCGCGCCGGGCCCCGGCGCGAGCCGGCCGGCGGACCGGGCGCCAGCCCCGGCCGAGCGGGTCAGAACATCGGGAACAGGTCGTAGTGGACGAGCTCGTGCAGTTCCCGCACCCGCCCCTGGACCTCGTCAGGCGTGGTCTCCACCAGCCGCGCCGGCGAGAACGCCTCGATCGCCAGCGACGCCATGGCCGTGCCGCACGCCATGGCCTGGCGGAGCGCCACCCCGTCGCCGCGGTCGAGCCGTGCCAGCAGTCCGACGAAGCCGCCGGCGAACGAGTCCCCGGCCCCCGTCGGGTCGGTGAGCGCCACCACCGGGTACGCAGGGGTCAGGAAGCGTTCGTCGCGCGAGTGATAGAGCGCGCCGTGCTCGCCCTTCTTGATGATGACGGCGTGCGCCCCCTGCTCGAGCAGACGCTCGGCCGCGCGCGTCAGGTGCGTCTCACCCGCGAGTGCCCGCGCCTCCTCCTCGTTCAGGAGCGCCACGTCCACCCGGCGCAACACCTCGAGCACCTTGTCGGGCTTGCGCGCGATCCAGTAGTTCATCGTGTCCGAGAGCACGAGCCGGGGCTTGCGCATCTGCGACAGCACCTCGAGCTGGAGCTCGGGGTCGATGTTCGCGAGGAACACGTACGGGATGCGGCGATGCGCGTCGGTCAGGCGGGGGTGGAAGTCCGCGAACACGTTCAATTGCGTCTCGAGCGTGTGCGCGTGGCCGAGCTCCGCCATGTACTCCCCGCGCCAGCGGAACGTTCGTCCGGGCGCCTCCTCGAGGCCGGCCAGGTCGATGCCGCGGCTCGCGAACGTGTCCCGATGCGTGACGGGGAAGTCCTGGCCGACGACGGCCACGACCGAGACCGGTGAGAAGTGGCTCGCGGAGAACGAGAAGTAGGACGCCGATCCCCCGAGCGCTTCCTCGACCTCGCCGTACGGCGTACGGATGGTGTCGAGCGCCACCGAGCCCACGACCAGGATGCGCTGCGGGTTCACGCGCTCGCCTCGGCGGCGCGCTCGAGACGCTCCGGCGCCGTCACCCCCATGAGTGCGAGCCCGTTGCGCAGGACCTGCGCGGCCGCCGCGCACAGCCGCAGGCGCCGGCGGCTCACCGCGACGTCGTCACCCACGACGCGGCACTCGTGATAGAAACGGTGGAACTCCGCCGATGTCTCCACCAGATAGGCGGGCACGCGGTGCGGCTCGCGCGCGGCGGCGGCGCCACGCACCAGTTCGGGCCAGGTCGCGAGCTGGCGCGCGAGCGCCACCTCCGGACCCGCCTCGAGCGCGGTGCCGGCGCCCTCGGCCGGCGCCAGGTTCCGCTCCGCGGCCTTGCGCAGCACGGAGCGGATGCGCGCGTGCGCGTACTGCACGTAGAACGCCGGGTTGTCGTCGTTCTGCCGTTTCGCGAGCTCGAGATCGAAGTCCAGATGCGAGCTGCTCGAGCGCATGAGGAACAGGAACTTGGCGTTGTCGGCGCCGACGTCGTCCAGGAGGTCGCGCAGCGTGTCGAACTCGCCGGCGCGCTTGCTCATCTTCACGGCCTGGCCGTCGCGCAACAGGTTCACCTGCTGCACGATCAGGACGTGGAGGAAATCCGGCTCGAGCCCGAGCGACCGGAGCGCCGCGCCGAGCGTCGCGACGTAGGCGTGGTGATCGGGCCCCCACAGGTTGATGGCATGGCGGAAGCCGCGTTCGCGCTTGTCCGCGTGGTAGGCGATGTCGGGGAGCAGGTAGGTGGGCCGGCCATCACTGCGCACGATGACGCGATCCATGGAGTCGCCGTGGGCGGACGTGCGCAGCCACGTCGCGATGCCGCTGCCGCCCGCAGCCCCCGCTTCAGCTTTGACGCGCGCCTCGGCCGCCTCGGTCACGCCCTCGGGCCGCTCGGCGCGGTAGGTGACGCCGCGCGCCTCGAGTAAGGCGAGCGTGCGTTCGACCGCTCCGGGGTGGAGCGACGACTCGCGGAACCAGCGGTCAAACGTCACGCCGTAGGCGGCGAGGTCCGATTTCTGCCACTCCACCACCAGCTCGAGCGCGCGGTCACGGAACCAGCTCGCGCCGTCGGCTCGCGACAGCGCGGCGCGCGCCTCGGCCTCGGGAAGCCTCGCCGCCAGCTCGCGCACGTACTCGCCGCGGTAGCCCTCCTCGGGCAGCGGCCGCGACTCGCCGATTCGCTCCGCGAAGCGCGCCGCGACGGACTCCCCGAGCAGGTCCACCTGGTTGCCGGAGTCATTCACGTAGAACTCGCTCGCGGGCGCATGACCCGCGGCGTCCAGGAGCCGCACCAGGCCTGAGCCCACGGCCGCCGCGCGAGCACTCACGACGTTCATGGGTCCGGTGGGGTTGGCGCTCACGTACTCGACGAGCACGCGCGTGCCGGCCCCGCGGTCCGACCGCCCGTAGGCCGCGCCCTCGGCGAGGATGCGGTCGGGGAGCGCCGCCAACCACTCCTCCTTGTAGCGGAAGTTCAGGAAGCCGGGCCCCGCCACCTCGACGGCGCGAAACGGTGACTCCTCGAGCGGGAACGCGGCCGCGAGCGCCTCGGCCAGCGCGCGCGGCGGCCGGCGCGCGCCCTTCGCCAGCGTCATCGCGACGTTCGTGGTCCAGTCGCCGTGCGCGCGATCGCGCGGCACCGCCCACTCGATGCGCTCGAGCGCCACGCCCGCGTCCACGCCCGCCGCGCGCAACGCCGCCTCGAGTCCGCGCGCGAGCTCATTCCAGACCAAGGTCCACCCTCCCCGCATCGCCCCACAGCCGCTCGAGCAGGTAGTACTCGCGCGTCTTCTCGTGGAACACGTGCACCACCACGTCCACGAAGTCGAGCAGCACCCAGCGCCGGCCCTCGCGGCCCTCGACGTGCCAGGCGCGGGCGCCGCGCTCGCGGAGCTTGTCCTCGACCTCCTCGGCGATCGCCCGGACCTGAGGTTCGCTCGAGCCCGAGCAGATCAGGAAGTAATCCGCGACGCCATCCAGGCTGGTGAGGTCCAGCCCCACCATGTCGGTGGCCTTCTTCGAGGCGGCCGCCTCCGCCGCGACGCGCAACAGCGCGGTCGGAGGCAGCGCGTGGTCGCGGCGTGCCCGGCTCATGACGCTCGCTCGGTCCGGTTCAGTGGTCACGCTGGACGGCGTAGTCCACCGCGGCGTCCAGGGCCCGGCGGGCGGCGCTCGCGGGCTCACCCGCGAGGATGACGCGCGATTCCTCGGCGAGCGCAGCGGCCCGTTCGCGAGCGTAGCGGAAGCCACCCGTGCGCTCGATCAGCGCCAGCAGCGACTGCCACTGCGCCGCGGTCCAGCGCTTGCGCCCGGCGAGCTTGCGCAGCCGGCGCTGGTCGGCGCCGGTGGCCTGACGCAGTGCGGCGATCAAAGGCAGCGTGACCTTGCCCTCCGCGAGGTCGTAACCGACCGGCTTGCCGGTCGCCTCGGAATCGCTCAGGTAGTCGAACAGGTCGTCCACGATCTGGAACGCGACCCCGACCTTCTCGCCGAATTGGCGGTAGCGCTTGCGGCGCCGCAGATCACGGGCACCCCCGTTCAAGCCCGCACCGATCTCGGTGGAGGCGCCGATCAGCGACCCCGTCTTGGCGTGGATCAGTTCCTCGTACTGCGCTTCCGTGACGTCGAGGTCGTAGGCGTGCTGGAACTCGAGCGCCTCGCCGCACGACATCTCGCTCACCACGCGCGCGAGGATGCTCATGGCCTGGTTGTGGCCATTGTCCACGAGCAGCGACATGGACTGGGCGTAGAGGTAGTCGCCCATGATGATCGCCATCTCGTCGGTCCACAGGCCGTTCACCGTGGGCATGCCGCGGCGAAGCTGGCTCCGGTCCAGGGAGTCGTCGTGGATCAGCGCCGCGGCGTGCACGAGCTCGACGACGGTGGCGCACACCACCGCGTCCTCGCCGAGATGCCCCCGCAGCTTGGCCGTGAGCAGCAGCAGCGTCGGCCGAAACTTCTTCCCGCGCGTGGCCAGCACGTGACCACCCACCTCGTTGAGGATCGGGATGGGCGTCTTGAACAGGCCCTTGAGGCGATTCTGGACCTGGTCCAGTTGCCGGCGGACGGGCCGCTGCAAGGCCAGGATGCTCGGGTCGGCGCTCATGAGGATCCAGGGTCCGGGGAGGACGTGCGAAGGCAAAAGGCGCGATGCAAGATAGGGACGCGTCAGGGCCGGGTCAAGGACGCCGGCGTTCGTCCGCGAGGTTACGCAAGCGGGACCCGAGTCGCTCGGGCGTGTTGAGCGCCGGGTCCTCGATCACCTCCGCGAGCAGGTCCGCAAGCACGCGGCCGACCTCGGGACCCGGCGGCACGCCCAGTTCGCGCATGACGTCCTCGCCACTCACGCGCAGGTCGCCCACGCGAAGTGCGGTGGAGGACTGGAGCACGCGGTCCACACGCTGGGCCAGCGCGGCGAGGCGCTGCGTGTCAGGGCCACGGGTGCCGTTCCCGAGCGCGTCGGCCATGCGCAGGTCGAACAGCTCGGCGACCGCGCCGGCGCCGACGCGGCTCACGAAGCGGCGCACCGCGGCGTCGCTCCACTCCGGGCGATAGTCGAACATATGCTCGCGCACGAGGTGCACGATGCGCTCGCGCATGGCGTTCGGGAAGCGGAGCCGCTGGAGCAGTGTGTCGGCGAGCCGCGCCCCGTGCTGCTCGTGGCCATGGAACGTGCCCTCCCCCGCCCGTTCGGCGCGCGTGCCGGGCTTTCCGATATCGTGGAGCAGCGCGGCCCAGCGCACGACCGCGTGGTCGGGGCGGGCCGCGTCACAGGAGTAGAGCGAATGGAAATAGACGTCGTACGCATGGAAACGGTTCTGCGGCACGCCGCGACAGGCGGCGAGCTCGGGCAGCCACAGGTCCAGGAGCCCGGCCTCGCGCAGCACCTCGAGCCCCACCGAGGGCCGGCGTGCCATGAGCAGCTTCTGGAGTTCGTCGCGAACGCGCTCCACCGCGAGTTGAACGGCGCGGTCGCGCACGCCGCCGAGCGCGGCCCGCGTCCCGGCTGCCACGTCCATCTCGAGCACGGCCGCGAAGCGCGCGACGCGCAGCGGGCGGAGCGCGTCCTCGCGGAAACGGTCGAGCGGCTCGCCCACGGCGCGCAGCGTCCGCCGCGCGAGGTCGCGCGCACCGTCCCACGGATCCAGGAGCTCGCCGCGGCCGATGTCGAACGCCATCGCGTTCACGGTCAGGTCTCGCCGCGCCAGGTCCTCGAGCGGATCCTGCGTGAACCACACCTGGTCGGGACGCCTCGCGTCGGCGTACTCGCCCTCGCGACGGAACGTCGTGCACTCGATCTCGAGTCCCTCCCACAGCACCAGCACGGTGCCGTGGCGCTCTCCGATCCCCTCGGTGCGCTCGAAGCGCTCGCGCACGGTGGCGGGCAGCAAATCCGTAGCGAGATCCCAGCGGCGGTCGGCGCGCCGGCCCAGCAGCACATCGCGCACCGAGCCGCCCACGACGAGTGCGCGGTGTCCGCCGTGCTCCAGGCGCTCGATCGCCGAGCGGAGCGCCGCGGGCCACGCGTGCTCGCCCAGCCGGCGCTCGGCACGACGGCGCGTGTGCTCAGCCGTCCACGGGAACGTGAGCGCGCTCACTCCGATCCGCGCACCGCCGTCACGCGCCTCACGATGCCCTGCCTGGTGCTGCTGTGCCTGGGGCTGGTAGCCAGCCGCGCGCGAGGCGACGTTTCGCCCGCTTCCACCGCGATCGATTCGGTGACGCACGTGCTCCGCGCCGCGGACTCGCTCGCCGCGTTCCCCCCGCCGCGTGTGCGCGCCTGGCAGCTGGGCCTCCTCCGCCCGGATCGCATGGAGCACGCGAGCCTGTCGTTCGCGCTCGCCTCGGCGTTCACGATGGCGATGCGTGATCGGGCCGGCTCCGCTGCGCTCACGTTCGCACTCGGCGCGGGCAAGGAGTTCTGGGACTCGCGCCATGGCGGCGCGGACGCCGTGGACCTCGCGGCGGACGCGATCGGACTCGGACTGTCGCTGCTCGTCATCCGCGGTCGCGCTCCCTAGGCCTCGTCGCGGGGCGAAGCGTCGCACGCGGGCCTCCCAGTGGCGTCAGTTCGGTCCCCCGGGCTTGCCCCCGCCGCTCGATGGCGTGCCATCGTCCGACTTCGAGTTGTTCGCGCCGAGCGCGGCCACGATCACGCCCGCCACGACGCTGCCGCCGACGAGGCCGGTACGGTACCAGTCGAAGCGCCGCGTCGTCAGTTGCTGGATGTCGTCTAGCGCGATGCTGAAGCTCACCGTCTGGTCCACCGGGCCCTCGAGATCGTTCCGGTGGCGGACGCCCGTCAGCGTGTCACCCGTCACCGAGGCGTAGTCGAAGTCGTAGACCAGTCCGTCGCGCGTCTCGACTCGCACACCACGCCGTTCGGGAAGCTGGGCATAGTCCCCGCGCGGGATCTCGCGCAGCGTGGTGCAGCCATTCGCCAGCAGCCACAGCGCGAGCACGGCGCTCGCGCGGGAACGTGATCCACTCATCAGAAAAGCTCCGATCTCCCGGCGGGAGGCCCGGTCAGGCCACGGGCAATCGACTCAAGGCTAGGCGTCGCGGCTGCACGGGGCAAGCGCACAGTCCGCGGTTCGACCGGAGCGAAACGAGTGCCGCGAGCGCCTCGGCGTGGCCTCAGTCCCAGAGCAGCAGGCGACCACAGCCCTCGCAGACGTGCAGGTGCGCATCGCCGGGCGGCGGCGCCGCCGACGTGGGCAGCGTCAGCCTGCAGCCCAGGCAGACGCGCTTGCGCACCGTGGAGAGCCCCTTGCCGTAGCGGCCGAGGCAGCGCTCGTACACGCCCAGCCAGCGTCGATCGAGCGTCACCGCGAGCCGCTCGCGGTCGCGCACCAGTGTCGGGGCCGCCGCGAGCGTGTAGCCCACCTTCCGCCAGCGCGCCGCGCGCGCCGGGTCGCTGGCCTGTGCCAGGAGCTGGTCCAGCTCGTGGAGTTCGAGGAACGCGCGCGCCATGCTCATCGCGGCACCTCCCGCAACAGGTTCGCGAGCCACGCGAGGTCGCGCCGGTCGATCAGGCGCTGGCGCGTGCGCTGGAGCTTGAGCGCCGCCACCACGGCGGTGACGCGCCGCACGTGCAGGTCTTCGGTGCACTCGCCTGGCGTCAGCACGCAGGTTGCGACGTGCACCGGAGCGCCGTCCTCGGCGTCCCATTCGAGTCCGCGCTCGGAGACGCCCACGAGCACGAGCGGCGAACGAACACACAGCGACCATGCGCCCGTGACCGCGAATCCCCGTCCGAGCGCGGTGCTGCCCAAGCGCTCACGGCGCGCGAGCTGCGACTCGACCAACTCGGGATGACGCAGCGCGCGATGTTCGAGTGCGGACTGCACGAACTGGTGGAGTGCGGTTTCGCGGCGCCGGTGCCGAAGTTCGAGGAGGTCGAGCGAGGTGTCCGTGACCGGGAAGATCTCGGCGATCGCCATGGATTCCCTTCTGCCTCGCGGCGACCGCAGACTACCAGAACGCGCACGAGCTTCGGCCCCCAATCTCGCCGGCGGGCGCGCGTCGCGTGTGAATCCTTCGCCACGCGGGCGCCGGATCGCACGCACATCGCTTGATGCGACGCGCGAAGCGATGCTGCTAAGTCGTTCGGGGTGTGCCCGTTCGTTCCTGACCGCGCTTCAGGATCCGGGCCGAGAGCCACGCGAACGCCAGCGCGATCAGCGCCGAGGCGAGCACATCGGAGAACCAGTGCCGGTCGAGGTACAGTCGTGAGAACGCCACCACGCCTGCGGCGAGCCAGGCGGGCAGCGCGCTGCGCGGCCAGCAGCGCGTGAGCACGGCGGCGAGAGCGAATGCGTTGGCCGCGTGACTGGAGGGGAACGACGAGTTCCGCCGGTGGCGCTCGCCATCCGGACGTGTCCGCCCCACCGTCCACTTCAAGCCCTCGACCACGAGATTCACCGGAACGAGCGCCACCGCGAGCTCGGCCACGAACCCGCGTCCCGCCGCGCCGGCGACCAGTCCCGTCGCGGCGGCGCCGATCAACAGCCAGCGGGCCCTGGAACTCACGAAGTCCATCGCCTGGTGGGCGGACGGATCACGGTGCGAACGCATCCAGCTCTGGACGGCATCGTCGAGCGGCTGGAGCGGCCACGACAGCGCCAACGCGAGCAAGAGCGAGCGCGCGAGCGCGGTCATCGCGGACCCGGGAACCACAGCGCACTCGCCGGCAGCACACCTTCGAGGTCACTGGTCGCGCGCACGTTGACCTGGTCCCCCGTGCGCCGCTCCACGCGCACCACCTGGCCGGGGTCGAGCAGGATGTCACCCGGCGGCAACGGCACGCTGGCGCGCACCACGGCGAGGCGCTGGTTCGCGCGCCATAGCGCCTCGGCAGGCCACCACAGTCCGGCCACGCAGGCGAGGACCAGCAGCGCCACGCCCCAGTTCTGGCGGGGCCACAGCACACCCGACGCGCCGCCCAGCACGAGCGCCAGCATCGCCCACTCCCAGGAGCGGAGCGGCAGTGCGCGGCCTGGTGCTCCCACCAGGCCGCCCGCGTCGCGCACGCGTGCCGCCATCGCCGCGAGCGAGGGATCGCGCGACTCGAGCCGCTCGCCCCGGATCACCCACACCGTCGCGGCGGCGACGTCGTCTCGCTGGAGCGCGCTCCACGCGAGTCGCGCGGCGAGCGGCGGGTCGCCGCCGCTCTCGTCCCAGAGCCTCGCCCACTCCGCCTCGGCGCGCGCCACCTCCCCCGTCCGCGCCTGCACGTCCGCCGCCAGC
>JAHFBX010000043.1 GCA_023249815.1 Candidatus Eiseniibacteriota bacterium | reverse complement strand
ACCACCATGAGCGGCGTGTTGACGCGCGGCAGCAGGCTCATCGGCGAGCGTTCGGCGAAATCCTGCGGATGCTCCCACGGCGCGCCGCGGAACCAGAACGGCTGGAACATCGCGAAGTCGCTCGAGAAGAACATGCTCGCCCAGTCCGAAACGCAGCGCTGGGTGATGGCCGCGGCGAAGCGGTCGGTGTGGGTGACGATCCAGTTCGTGAGTAGACCGCCGCCGCTTCCGCCCGTGACTCCCAAGCGTGACTCGTCCACGTAGCCTTTCGCGATCACGAAGTCCACGCCGGCCATCAGGTCGCGAAAGTCCTCGCCGGGGAATCGGTACTGAATGCAGTCCGCGAACTTTTGGCCGTAACTCGTACTGCCGCGAGGGTTTGTGTAAAGCACAACGTAGCCTGCGGCCGCCAGCACGCGGAACTCGTGGAAGAACCCCACGCCGTACGCGGTGTGCGGGCCGCCGTGGATCTCGAGGATCAGCGGGTACTTCTGCTTCGGGTCGAAGTCCGGCGGCTTCACGATCCAGCCCTGGATGCGCGTGCCGTCCGCGGATGGGTACTCGATCTCCTCGACAACGCCGAGCGGCTGCTCCGCCAGCCATTCCTGATTCGGATCCCAGATCCGAGTGAGCCGCCGACTCTCGAGATCGTAGACCGCCAACTCCCCGGGCGAACCGTGCGAGCCGAGCGTGAGCGCGACGCTTCGCCCGTCCGCGGACACCGAGCCCGCGATGACCTCGTGGTCCGCGCCGGTCAGCTCCTCGACGCGGCCCGAAGCGAGGTCCATGAGCGCCAGGTGGCCCACGCCGCGGCGGGTGTGCACGAACACGGCGCCGCGTGCGTCGGCGGTGAACCCGAGCGGCATCGCGCCGCCGCCTCGCGGCGGGTGCTGGTCGGAGTTGATCGCTTCGCCGACGTGGAGGTCCATTCCCTCGGTGAGCACGCGCGGCGTCTGTTGCGGCCACTCCCCCTCGAACAGCAGCAGGTCCTCGGCCTCATACGTGTTGGGCGTCAGCGAGCGGATGCCTCCCACGGCGACGAGGCGTCCGCCAGCACCTGCGGCGAACGCTCCGATGGGGCCGGCGATGTCGGCCACGAGCTGCATCGCCTCGCCCTCGGTGGGTTCGGCGAGGTCCGGGGACACCGCGCGAACGTCGCTGTCCTCGGCCGGCTTCGCGAACCACGGATGGTCACGTCGATCGGTGCCGAACAGGATGTGCCGGCCGTCCTGTGACCACGCCGGCGACGTTTCCTTGTAGTGGTCCCCGCACGTGAGCCGCTTCGGCTCGCCGCCGTCGAGCGCCGTCACCCAGACGTGGTCCAGGTGCTCGAAGTCGGTGAAGCCCTCGTTGTTCCAGCGGAACTCGGCGCGTGTCACGATGCGCGCGGGCTCGTTCTTGGGAGGCTTCTTCTCGGGCGTGTCACGCGCCGGGTCGTGCCCCGAGAGGAACGCGAGCCGCTTGCCGTCCGGGGACCACGCCGGCGAATGCGCGCCCTTCTCGAGCTTGGTGAGCGCGCGCGCCTCGCCGCCCTCGAGCGGCAGCACGTGGAGCTGGGTCACCTTTGCCGACTCGGCCTTGCGCACGAACGCGAGCTGCGACGCCTCCGGCGACCAGCGCGGCTGCGACGAACGCCCGTCGAACGTGAGCGCGCGCGGCGCCGCGGCCGCGGACCCCGGCGCCGGCACGTCGGCGAGCCACAGGTCCGTGCGGTACTCGTCCTCCTCGGCGTCCACGCGTACGAGCGTGAACGCGATCCGGCTGCCATCGGGCGAGATGCAGGGGTCGGCGATCCAGCGAAAACGCAGCAGGTCTTCTTCGCGCATGGGCACTCCGGGCAGGGGGCTAAGGTGGAAGTGAACAGGTTACCTCAGGCCCGCTCGGCGCGGCCAGACATCCGGGGCTGCGTTCTGCTAGCGTGAACGCCATGGATCCGAGCACCCTACCCCGCGAGCTCCGGCCGTTCCTCGACGAAGCCGGACGACTGCGACAGTGGCCGTCGCGCTACAAGGTGCAGCGCATGGCGGTCGCGCTGCTCGCGCGGCGTTTCGCGCGCGGCCGCGAGTACGCGGAACGCGAGGTGAACGAGGCGGTCATGGACGGCCACACGTTCGCGGACTGGGCGCTGCTGCGGCGCTGCCTCGTGGACTGGGGCTTCATGGCGCGCGAGTCGGACGGGTCGCGCTACCGGCTGCGCCCCGACTCGGACAGCGCCATCGAGCGCGAACTGAAGCCCACCGACCCCGCCGCGTGAGCGAGGCTCCGCGCGCGCGCGGCGCCGCTCCCTGGCTGGCATTCGGGTTGTGCTGCACGGTCTGGGGCAGCACGTTCCTGTTCATCCGCCTCTCGAACGACACGGTCCCGCCCGTGTGGGGCGCGGCGGTGCGGCTGCTGCTCGCCTCCGTGCTGTTCGCCGCGCTCACGCGGATCCTGCGCGCGCCGTGGCCGAGGGGGGCCCAACTCCGCGCCTCGCTCGCGTTCGGAGTCGTGGACTTCGGCATCAGCCTGCCGCTCCTCTACTGGGGCGAAGCGCGCGTTCCGAGCGGCATCGCGGCGGTGCTGTTCGCGACCATCCCGCTCAGCACCGCGATCTTTGCGCGCCTCGCGGGTCTCGAGCCGCTGCGCCCGCGCACGGTGCTGGCTTCGCTGGTCGCGATCGCTGGCGTGGCGCTGCTCTTCTCCTCGAGTCTCGCGGGTTCGCACGAGCCGTCCCGGTTGTTCGCCGTGTGGCTGGCGGCGACCACCGCCGCGTTGGCCGGCGTGTTGTTGAAGCGCGCCCCGGGTGCGCACCCGTTCGCGATGAACGCCTGGGCGCATGGCGTGGGCGGCCTGATGTGCGTGGTCGCGAGCCGGCTGCTGGGCGAGACGCAGGCGTGGCCGACGGGCGGCTCGTGGATCCCCATCCTCTATCTCGCGACCGCCGGCTCACTCGGCGCTTTCGCCGCGTTCGCGTGGCTCCTGCAGCGCTGGCCCGTGACCCGTACGAGCTTCATCGCCGTGATCGTGCCCGTGGCGGCGCTGGCGCTCGGCGCGACCTTCCGCCACGAACACCCGAGCCCGGCGGCACTCGTGGGCGCGCTCGTCATCCTCGGCGCGGTGGCGACGGGTATCTTCGGCGCCGAACGCGCGCGGCGCTGATCGGGCTTGCGGGGCCGCGCTCCAGGCGTGCGCGCGACGCCGTGCGATCAGAACGCGTCCGGAATGCACCACGCGCGGTGCACGACGCGCAGGTCGTCGCCATTCGACACGCGCCGCTCGAGGTCGCGGACCCGCGGCGCCAGCCGCTCCCCCGCTTCGATCGCGGACCACTCCGAGAGCACGTTGACCGTCTCGCGGTCGCCCGTCGCGGGTAGCTCGCGCTCGAAGTCGAGCAGCCGGCCGCGGCTCGCTTCCGCGAGCCCGGCGAGCGACCGTGCAACGGCGTCGAACCCCGCCGGATCCACATCCTCGAGCCAGCCGAACAGCCAGTCGACCTCGAGCAGCGTGGCGTGCTCGCGAGGGATGCCGAGCAGCGCATTGCGGCCGTCCGCGTCCAGCAGCCGCCACGTGCCGTCCACGAGCGGCGCGATCCGCCGGTCGCCGAGTGCCAGGAGCGCGGCGAGCAGACCGGCGCGCACGGCCGCCGCCTCGGTGTGGTCCAGCAGCGCGCGAACCGCGCGCGGCCCCGCGAGCGCGTCGCCGTCCGCCGCCGGCATGCGCGTGGCGAACGTGAACGCCGCGTCGCGCACGAGGCGGGCGTTGCGCTCGTGCTGGAGCACTGGCAGGAGTGCCAGCACGGAGCTGGCGCCCCCGCGGACGGCGGCCGCCAGCTCCTCCACCAGCGTGCGGCGCGACTCCTCGGTCCCATCCCGGCGCAGTCGTTCGTACACACCGGCGAGGGCGGCGGCGATGGCGGGCTCACGGCGAAGCCCGAAGTAAAGCGCGAGCTGGTAGGCGACGGGTTGCAGTTCGGCCACGCGCATGCCCGCGAGCACGGCGGGGTCGCCGAGTGCGGCGACGAGCGGCTGCAGGTAGTCCGCCGGCTTCGTGCGGCGGGACGTGCGCGGAGGCGACATGCGAGGAGTCGGCTCGGGTCGGGGTCGGGGGGCGTCGCGAACGACCGCGGCGCGGTCACGGTGTAGGCTCGGCATCCTCTCACGGGAGGCTCACTGACTCACCTCATCCGCCGCTACGCCGCCTGGCTTCACCTCCGCTGGCCCGCCGGAACGATCGAAGCGCTGCCGGTGGTGCGCGCGGGCGGCGCCACGAACGTGCCCGGGCTCCACATCGCCGGGGACCTGGCGGGCGTGCCGCTGCTCAAGATCGCCATCGATTCCGGCGCACGCGCGGTCCGTGCCATCGCCAAGGGTCTCGCCGCCGACCGCGACCGCTCGCGGCTCGACCTCATCATCCTGGGCGCTGGCCCCGCGGGACTGAACGCTGCGCTCGAGGCCCGGTCGCTCGGACTCACAGCCGTCGTGTTCGACGCCGCGGAGCCGATGGCGACCATCGCGGCGTTCCCGGTCGCGAAACCCATCTTCACCTACCCGCGCTCGCTCGAGCCGGCCGGCGCGCTGCGCGTCTCGGCCCGGGTGAAGGAGCCCTTGCTCGAAGAGCTGCGAGCGCAATCGCACGGCATCGAGGTGCGGCAGGGTCATGCCTACCGTGTCGTGTGCGAGCGCGGCGGGATGCGCGTCGAGTTCGAACAGGGCGAGCCAGTGCACGCGCACCGCGTGCTGGTGGCGATCGGCCGCGCCGGGGATCACCGCCGGCTCGGCGTGCCGGGCGAGACGCTTGGCCACGTCTCCGACCGACTGCACGATCCTACGGCGTTCGCGGGCCGTCGCGTCGTGGTCGTGGGCGGAGGCGATTCAGCCACCGAGTGCGCGGTGGCATTGGCGGAGTCGGGTGCGATCGTCACGCTCGCGCACCGCGGCGCGGAACTCGTGCGACCGCGGCCCGAGACGCGAGCGCGGGTCACGGCGCTCGCGGGCAAGGGCCCGGGCCGGATCGACGCGCGCCTCGAGACCAAGGTGCGCGCGATCACGTCGAGCGACGTCACGCTGCTTACCACGGGCGGCGGGAACGAGCGCGTCGCCGCCGACGCCGTGTTCGTGCTGATCGGCCGCGAGGCGCCGCTCGCGTTCCTCCGCCGCTCGGGCGTCGCCATCGCGGGCGAGCGTGGCGCCCGGCAATGGTGGGGGCTCGCGCTATTCCTGCTCTTCTGCGTGTGGCTCTACGACTGGAAATCCGGCGGTTGGTTCGCGGGGCTCTGGCAGCGCCACCACTGGTTCCCCACCGACGTCCCCGCGCGGCTCGCGGCGCTCGGCGGCGGCTTCGCGGCGCAGGCCGCCGAGCCGCGCACGCTGCTCGGCACACTCGCGGTGAGCGGCTCGAGCCCGTCGTTCTGGTACACGATCGCCTATTCCCTGGTGATCGTCACGTTCGGCCTCCGCCGCATCCGCCGGCGGGCGACGCCGTACGTGACGGTGCAGACGTGGACGTTCATGGCCATCCAGGTGCTGCCGCTGTTCGTGCTGCCCGAGGTCGTGCTGCCGTTCCTGGGCGCGAACGGCTGGATCCCCGCCCCGATCGCCGACGCGTTGTTCCCGGTGGTGTCGTACGGGCATGGTCGCGAGTACTGGCGGGCGTATGGGTTCATCCTCGCGTGGCCGCTCGACGTCTACAACATCTTCACGCACCAGCCGCTGTGGGCGTGGATCGGCATCGGCGCGCTGCAGACGTTCGTGTTGCTGCCGCTCGGCGTGCGCGCCTATGGCAAGGGCTTCTATTGCGGCTGGATCTGCTCGTGCGGCGCGCTCGCCGAAACACTGGGCGATGACCAGCGCGAGAAGATGCCGCATGGTCCCGGCTGGAACCGGCTGAACATGGCGGGCCAGGCGCTGCTGGCGCTCGCGTTCGTGCTGCTCATCGTGCGCATCGTGGGGTGGAGCATTCCCGGCGACGACCTGTTCTCGGGCTGGCTCGAGGGGCCGCTGATGTCCGGCTGGAAGTGGGGCGTGGACGTGACGCTCGCCGGCATCCTCGGCTACGGCACCTACTTCTGGTTCTCGGGGCGCACGTGGTGCCGGTTCTTCTGCCCGCTCGCGGCGCTGCTCCACATCTACGCGCGGTTCTCTCGCTTCGCCATCGTGTCCGAGAAGGCGAAGTGCATCTCGTGCAACCAGTGTACGCAGGCGTGTCACATGGGCATCGATGTCATGACCCCAGCGCAGCGCGGCGAGCCGATGCAGGACCCCGAGTGCGTGCGCTGCTCGGCGTGCGTGCACGCCTGCCCCACCGGCGTGCTGCAGTTCGCGAGCGTGGACGCGCGCGGCTTCGTCTCGCTCGACTCGCTCGCGGCGTCGCCCGTGCGGATGCGCGAGCGGGACTGACGCGGTGGCGGCGCAGACCGGCCCCGGCTCACGAACGCGAACAGGGCGGCGCAAGGCGCCGCCCTGTCGTCATGACGCTATGCGGAGGAGACCGCGGGTCAGCTCTTGCGAACGTTGCTGGCCTGGAGCCCCTTCGGTCCCTTCACGATCTCGAATTCGACACGCTCACCTTCGGCAAGCGTCTTGAAGCCTTCGCCCTGGATCGCGGAGAAGTGCACGAACACGTCCTCGCCACCCTCCTGCGAGATGAAACCGAAACCCTTCGCATCGTTGAACCACTTCACGGTACCCGTCGCCACTGCTAGCTCCTTCCGGCCGCGGGGGCAGCACCCCCGTCCCAACTGCGCTCCGATGAGCCACCACGGAGCTCGCGAACGTGTCCGGCACCGGCCAGCGCCGCGGCAACGAAAACAGCCGCGGTCGCGAAGGACCTGCGGCTGGAACGCTGCTTCAAGCGAATCCTGAACCCGGCTCCGACGCGGCACAGGATGACGCTTCGTCGCCCCCCGGGTCAACCGCGATCTTGGTGACGAACGCGGCCGCCGACGGGCGCGCCGGAGGCTGGACACTGCCCTGGCTAGAGTTCGTCCAGGTAGGTGCCCGGGATGGCCTTCACCTCGAACTCGCGACGCCTGGGCGCCGCCCGGCCGGCCTTGAACACGACGCCGTAGTGGCCGGGCCGCACGAGCGCGGGCTGCCCCGAGAGTTCCGTGCGTCGGATGCGCGTCTTCGGATAGCCCGCCACGAGATCCCACGCGACGCGGTGGAAGCCCTTCTCCCCCGGACCTTCGAGCGTGCGCACCTCGCGCCCGGCCGAGTCCGCGATCACGAGCGAGACCTTGCCCTCGAGTTCGCGTGGCAGGAAGTAGTCGAACCACGCGCCGAACGGCGGGTTCTTCGCGCTCCACTCGTCGAGGCCGAAATGGCCGCTGATGGACCGCCGGTGCCACGCCCAGGTCGTGCGTGGCGTGAACGCGGTGAGCGTGTCCGCGAGTGCCGCGGGCGTCCACTCCTCGAACACCTGCACACCATCCAGTACGTAAACGCTGCGCCCATGCGTCCCGATCACGAGGTCGAGATCGCGCGGCTGCGTGTGGATGTCGTCCACCGCGACCGTGGGCAGGCCCTGCTTGAGCGGCAGCCACTTCCGGCCCGCGTCGAGGCTCATGAACATCCCGAACTCGGTGCCGACGTAGACCAGATTCGGATTGTGGCGCCCGCCTCGCACCACCTTGACCGGTGCGTCCGCCGGCAGTCCGGCGGCGATCGACGTCCACGTGCGGCCCTGGTCCCGCGTCACGTACACGTACGCCCGCCGGTCGTCCGTGCGATGACCGTCGTACGAGAGCCACGCCACGTTCGCGTCGAGCGCCGAGGCGTCGATCCGCGACACGTACGTGCCCGCGGGAACGCCGGGCACGTTGCGCGTGAGGTCGCGCCAGTCACGCCCGCCGTTCGGCGACATCCACACCTTGCCCTCGTCCGTCCCCGCCCACAGCACACCGGCCTTCGCCGGCGATTCCGAGAGCGCGACGATGGTGCAGTGCTGCTCCGCCCCCGAGCCGCCGCTCGACATCTTGTTCGGATCCGCGGTGGTCAGGTCCGGGCTCACGCGCTCCCACTTGTCGCCGCGATCGTAGAGCCGGAACACGTACTGGGCGCCGAGCCACAGCACGGTCGGATCGTGCGGCGAGATCAGGAACGGCGCGTTCCAGTTGAACCGGAACAGCGCCTCGCCCTCGCGGTGCGACGGCTTGCAGTTCCGTTCGCGTCCGCTCGACAGGTCCTGGCGCACGATCTCGCCGCCCTGAGACTCGTACCAGACGATGTCAGGGTTCGTTGGGTCGGCCGCGACATGGAAGCCGTCCCCGCCGCCGAGCACGAACCAGTGCTCGTTCATGATGCCGTGGCCGTCGCGCGAGTCATCCATGAAGTTGTCGATGCCGACTCGGGTCCGCGACGGACCGCCCCAGCTCTGGTTGTCCTGGAGCCCGCCATAGACGTCGTAGTAGGGCTCGCGCATGTTCGTCGTGACGTTGTAGAACTCGCCGATCGCGAGGTTGTCGAGGAACGCCCAGGTCTTGCCGCGGTCAACGCTCACGTTCACCCCGCCGTCGTTGCCGAGCACGAGTCGCCGGCCGCCGCGCGGCTCCACCCACATCGCGTGGCAATCCGGGTGGGCGGCGCGTGCACCGCGCGCATGGAACGTGACGCCCGCATCGTCCGACACGTAGAGGTCGGTGCCGAGCAGGTAGATGCGCGTGCTGTCGTCGCCCTGCACGCGGATCTGGCTGAAGTAGAACGAACGCGGCGAGAACGGGCTCACGCGCTGCCAGTGGACACCGCCGTCATCCGAACGGAACACGCCGCCGGCGCGGCTCGTCTCCTCGAAGTCCGAGAGCCGGCCGCCCTCGTCGGACTCCACGACCGCGTATACGACGTTCGGATTCTTCGTGTAGACCGAGAGCCCGATTCGCCCGGTGCGCTTCGGCAGCCCGTCCACGCACTTTGTCCACGTGCGGCCGCCGTCGGTGCTGCGATGGATCCCGCCCGACTCCGAGATGCCGTGGTAGGACCAGGGTGTCCGACGGCGGCTGTAAAGTGCGGCGTAGAGCTTGGACGGATCGCGCGGGTCCATGACGAGGTCCACGCAGCCCGTGGTCGCGTCGCCCTTGAGCACGTGCTGCCACGTGCGCCCGCCGTCTCGCGTCTTGAATACGCCACGTTCGGGATTCGCGCCCCACAACCGGCCCATCGCGGCGGCGTACACGGTGAGGCTGTCCTTCGGATCGCACACGATGCGCGAGATCGTCGACGTGGCCTCGAGCCCCATACACTTCCAACTCGAGCCGCCGTCGTCCGAGCGATAGACGCCCTTTCCCCACGACGAGGAGTTGCGGCCGTTCGACTCGCCCGTGCCCACCCACACGAGGTCGGGCCGCGCCTGGAACACCGCGATCGCGCCGGTGCTCGCGACCGCCTCGCCGTCGAACACGGGCTTCCACGTCGTGCCCCCGTTGACCGTCTTGAAGACTCCGCCCGTGGCCGCGGCGATGTAAAACTGTGCCGGGTCCGATTCCACGACCGCGATGTCCGAGATGCGCCCGCCCATGTTCGCGGGTCCGATCGAACGCCACTCGAGTTCCTTGAAGAGCTTGGCGTCGAGCGCCACCGGTTCGACGGCGCGAGTGGCGGGTCGTGTCGCGGCGTGCGCGGGTCGGAGCCACGGCGAGGCGAGCGGCGACGTCGACAGGAGGAGCGAGGCGAGCAACACCGATCCGTGCGGCAGCGGGCGGCGCATGGCGATCTCCGCGGGCGGCGGCGGGGCCGCGCGAAAGGACGAGTCGTGAAATGGGGTACGAAAAGCTAGCACAGCGCGAGTGGCGCGGGACGGTGCTTCCCGCGAGCGGCGACCGGCGCGTGGCGCGCCGTGCCGAGCGCGGGGAGTGAGCGAGCCCGCGCCTAGGCCGTCGTCGGGGTGGCCCCGGTCCGCCGCTCGGCCACTCGCGCGAGGAACTCGACCGCCCAGCGAGCGCGCGCCGCCGCCTCGATCGCGAGCGTCTCCACGGTGTCCTGCTCGACCGCCAGCGCGGGCACGAACACCACGTGCGAGAGCCCCGCTGCCGGGTGCACGCACCAGCCCCCGAGCGCGTCCACGCCCATCCATTCGCGCGCCTCTCCCTCGTTCAAGAGCGCCGCTGTGGCCGCCGCGCGCTCGGCGATGGGCTCGCTGCTCTCCGGCGGGACGAGTGCCAACATGAGACCGGCGCCGAGCCGCGGATGGGGCTGAAGCGCGCTCACGCGTAGCAGTGCCAGCCGGGCACCGGGTGCCAGGCCCGCCGCGTGTGGCGCGCAGTCGATCTCGGCGTCCACGCCGTGTACCGCGCGCGTGGCTCGTCTCCACGGCGCAGGCGCGAGCGTCACGAGCTTCGCGACGTGCTCCGGCAACTGCGTGCTCGAACGAGTCGCTCCCGCCGCGTAGGCGCGCCAGGCATGGACGGCCGCAACGGGTGGAGCGAGCGCTCCTGCCGCGTCCGGCACCTCGGCGAGCGACGCCGCGGGCAGCTCGAGCGCCAGCTCGTCCGCCGCGAGCAGCGCGTCGCCCAGTTGCAGCAGCGCCGCGTGCGCGAGTCGCCGCGCCGCGCGCCCGCCATCACCTGGTCTCGCGACCACAGCGGCGATGAGCGAGACGTCGCCGGACATCGCATCCCAGCGCAGCGACGACATCCCGGGCTCGCGTGCGTTTCGCGCCGCGAGCACAGCGAACTCTGGGCCCCGGCCCACCACCTCGCGAAGGATGGCGGTGCACGCCTCGACCCGGCACGAACCGTCATCGCGCGAGTGCACGACCGTGACGCGCTGCTCGAACGCGTCCGGCCGCCAGGTGAAGCCGTCGGCATGGTCGCGGACGCGGTCGCGGCCCGGCTCGAGGGCCGCGCGCACCGCGGCGACCGCATCGAGCCCCGACGGCGCGGGATTCACCGCCGGCCGCTCACACGAACGGCGCGAGCCCGGAGGACTCGCGACGCTCGGCACTCGTGGGAGGCCTCGCTCGTCACTGCACGTCGACCAGCTCGACATCGAACAGCAGCGTCGCGTTGGGCGGGATCACGCCGCCCATGCCGCGTGAGCCGTAGGCCATGTCGGGCGGGATCGTGAGCTTCCGCTTGCCGCCGATCCGCATGCCCTTGATGCCCTCGTCCCAGCCTTGGATGACCTCACCGGCTCCGAGCTGGAACTTGTAGGGGGTGCCTCGGTTCAGGCTGCTGTCGAACGGCGTGCCGTCCGTGAGCGTGCCCGCGTAGTGCACGGAAACGTGCATGCCCGGCTCGGCCATCTTGCCGCTGCCGACGACCACGTCCTCGTACTGGAGCCCGCCCGCAAGCTTGTGCACCTTGCCCCCCGCGCCGCTCGAAGCGGTGGGATCGCCACTGGTGATGGCGCCCGAGGTAGTGGTCGTGGACTGGGATGACGCCGTCCCCGTCTTCTGCGCCGAGTCGTAACATCCTGACGCCAGGAACGAGACGACAAGGCACAACCCCATGGCCCGCTTGTGCATGCATGCCTCCTTTCGTGTGAGGTGGGAACTTCCGCCGACGCGGGAAGCTCGCATATCGCTCGGGGCGAGGCAAGCGCCCCGCGCCGATAATGTGCACTCAAGCGCAGATGACCGAGCGCCGAAAACCGCCCGTGAACCCTGGTCCAGGTGGGACCAGAGAAACACCCCACTCCGCAGGAGCCCGACCATGGAGATCAGCAATCTGGTCGTCGCCCGCTACGCCGACGGACGCGTCCTCAAGGGAGTCACGCAGGACTTCTCACCCAATCGCGGCATCTTCCATGTCCATCCCGACGGCGGGGGCGGCGACGCTGTGGAGCTCCGCTTCAAGCACTTGAAGGCGCTGTTCTTCGTGAGCTCGCTCACCGGGGATCCCGCCCGCCAGGACGTGCGCGGTTTCCTGGACGGCCCCGAGGAAACGCAGAAAGGGAAGAAGATCGCGGTCCGCTTCAGGGACGGCGAGCTCATCTGCGGTTACACCCTGTCGTGGACGCCAGAGCGAGAAGGCTTCTTCCTGTTCCCGGCGGACACCACGAGCAACAACCAGCGCATTTTCGTGATCACGGCCGCGACGCTTGAGGTGAAGGCCGGACCCGCGGCCGAGCTACTCGCCCAGCGCGCGCTCACCAGCGCGAAGCAAGGCGACGCGATGGCCGAGCGCAAGCCGGAGGCGGGCAAGGCGTGGAAGCCGAAGCTCGCCCCTCGCCCGAGTCCGGGTCACGCGCCGAGCGGTTACTATCCGACTCCTCCACCCCGCTCGGACGGTCGTCGCACCGGATCGGAGTGAGTCGGCCCGGTCGCGCCGAATCGCTCCCGAAGCACGAACGCCCGCCGATCGGCGGGCGTCTTCGTTTCGGGCGAATCTAGCGGCGGCGCTTCTTCGCGGCGCGGGCCTTGTCGGCCTTCTTGCGCGCGGACTGCTTGGCGCGCTTGCGCCGGAGGCGGTGCTTGTACGAGGTCATGAGGCTCCCGTCAGGGCTCGGCGCGTCCCCATGACGCGCGGTCGAACACAGTAGCCCGAGTCGTGTCCCGGCCGCAACCCGCGACGAGGCACTCGCTCCGCTAGAACGAAGTGACCGCCGCCGAATCGGGCGACGCGTCGGGGCTGCGAAGCCACTGCACGTAGGCCCACATCGCTTCGAGGTCGCCTTCGCGCAGATGACGCTCGTAGGCGGGCATCCGGAGTCGCGCGCGCTCGAGGAAGAATCGCGCCAGCGGCTGATCGTGGAATCGACGGGACACGCCCCGGGTCTCCCATTCGCGGAACTCGCGCTAGTCACGCATCAGCTCTGGGAAGTCCCGGCCGTCCCACGACGGCACGTAACCTTTGAGCGAA
>JAHFBX010000308.1:770-4066 GCA_023249815.1 Candidatus Eiseniibacteriota bacterium | reverse complement strand
CCCGGTGGACCGGACCCGCGGGCTTCGCCGCCACCACCGCGTGCGTCTCGGTGAGCACCGCCGGCAGCTACTCGCTGGTGGTGACCGACCGCGCGACGGGATGCGCCAGTGTTCCCTGTGTTCGGGATCTCCAGTTCGTCCCGTGCGGCTCGCAGCCCAGCTGTCCGCGCCGGGCGCACTTCTGGTCGCGGCAATGCGGCGGCGGAGCCGGCGCCGACTTCGACGCCGGCCCGCTGGCGTCGGTCGCGAAGTGCGTGGACTCGCGCTCGGCGCTGTTCGCCTGGACGGACGCCGCGCGCGGATTCTGCGGCACGCTCGGCCATTCGACCGAGATGAACGCGCGCCAGCGGGCGAAGCGTCATTACGCCGCGCTGCTCGCGAACCTGTGCGCCGGCGAGCTGGGGCTCGCCACGCGCGACGGCCGGAGCGTGAGCCTCGATCCGGGCGCGCAGCTCGAGTGGGGAGGCGGCACGGTGACGGTCGCCGACTGGACCGCCGCCACCGACGCTCGGCTGGTCCGACTCGAGGGCGCCTCGCTGCACCGGCGGGAAGTGCGCGCCGCCTACCGCGAGATCGCCGAGACGGCGCGCCGGGTGAACGCCGGGCGCGGCATCGGCCCGGTGTGCGCGAAGACCGAGGACGCGCCCCCCGAGGACGAGAGCGCGCTCGAGGCGGCCGACGACGCTGCGGCCGCGGCGGAGGAGACGATCGAGCTCGGACGTCCGGCGCCCAACCCGTTCGCGAACTCCACGGCGTTCGCCTACTCCGTGCCGGCTGAAGGCGGCGACGTCGAGCTGGGCGTCTACGACGTCGCCGGCCGGCTGGTGCGCGAGCTGGTGCACGAGCGCCAGGCGCCGGGGCCGCACCGCGTGAGCTGGGACGGTCGCCTCGCGGACGGCGCGCCGGCGCGCAGCGGCGCGTACCTGCTCCGCGTCCGGATCGGCGATCGCGCGGTGGAGGCGCGCGTCCTGCTGCTGCGGTAGGACCTGCGGCCACATTTGCGACGCCCGCGACACGGCCCCGCTCCTTCCAGGGAGCGGGGCCGTGTACCTTTTTCGGTGGCCGGCTGCAATTCAGGGGAGGAGCGGGACAAATAGTTGTCGCGAATGCGAGCGCGATGCCGCATAGTCCGACAATTACTCCTCCCAACCACGCCGCCCATGCTCCGCATCCCTGTCAGGAGGTCGTGTCCATGAAGCGTTTCTGCTCGTTCCTCGCGCTCTCGGCGTTCCTCGTCCTCGCCCCGCCATCCCGTGCCGCGGTTCCCGAGGCCATGAGCTACCAGGGTGTGCTCACCGACGGCGTGGGCAATCCCGTCCCTGACGGACTCTACGATCTCACCTTCACTCTGTATGACGCCCTGGTCGGCGGCGCTCCGCTGTGGTCGGAGACGCAGAGCGGGATCTCGGTAACTGCCGGAGGCTTCAGCGTGCTGTTGGGGAGCGTCGTGCCGCTCACGCTTCCGTTCGACGCCTCCTACTACCTCGGGATCTCGGTGGGCCTGGATCCTGAGCTGGTACCGCGCATCCCGCTGGCCTCGTCGCCCTACGGCCTGGGTCTTCGCTTGCCCTTCACCGGCAGCGTCTCGAGTGCGGCGTCCGCCTTCACGCTCGACAACTCGGGCGGGGGCCCGGCGCTGACCATCACCGGACCGAGCGGCGACGCGGGAGTGTTGCTCCCCGCAAACGCCGTGTCAGCGGGCGAGACGCTCGACGAGCCGGGCGTGGCGGGGGCGACGTCGGAGACGGCAACCAGTGTCGGCACTTCGCTGACCGCGCTGCTCTCGCGCACGATCTCCGTGCCCGCGGACGGCTATGTGCTGGCGATCGGCAATTGTGACCTGACGTTCTTCCATTCGGTTGGCACCGTGGACAACATGTACGTCGGCGTCTCGACCTCTCCCTCCACGCTTCCGGCCAACCACGACATCGCCTACTCGATCGGATCTGCGCTGACGACCGAACTCTACACGCTTCCCGCCTCGATCCAGGGACTGTTCCAGGTGAGCGCAGGCACGCAGACCTTCTACTTGCTCGCGCGCCGGACCGGAGCCGGCGCAATCGCCGGTGACAAGCAGCTGACGCTGGCGTACTTCCCGACCGCGTATGGGACGGTGAGCGTGGCCTCCGCACCAGGGGCGCCGGGATTGCGAGTCGGACAGGTCCCGAGCGAAGGACTCACCCCGGCGGATCTCGAAGCGGAGCGGCGCGAGGGTGAGAGATTCCGCGACGACCGCGTGCGCCAGGAGCTCGAATCCATGCGGGCGAAGCTCCGGTCTCTCGAACGCCGAATGGCCGGAGCCGCGAGGACGGCGGGCGCGAACGCCGCCAGGAAAGGCGGGGTGAAATGAAGTCCCTTCGTGCGCGGCACCTCCTCGTCCCGGGGCTCCTGCTGCTGGTTCCCGCGATCAGCGTCGCGATGTCTCACCCGAGCAATCACGTCGTCGCGAACGGTGGCCTCACGGCCTCGGGCAGCGGACGCGTTCTGAACGGCACCCTCGGGCAGGCGGTCGTGGGGACCAGCCTCGGACCCGGCCATGTGCTCGCGCATGGATACTGGACGGTCGTCGCCGCGCCGACCACCGGCGTGGACCCGGTTCCCGTGCCGCCGCGCGAGCTGCGCATCACGCCTCCCCAACCCAACCCCGCGCGGGGTGCAGTGCGCTTCGGCGTGAATCTGCCCGGAGCATCGCGCGTTGGAGTCGCGGTGTTCGATGTGGCCGGGCGTGAGGTCGGCGAGCGCCTGGAGCGGAGCCTCGAAGCCGGGGTCCACAGCTTCGAGTGGCGGGCGCCGACCGGGCGCAGCGGCGTTTTCTTCGCCCGCTTCGTGGTGAACGGGCGGCTGGCCGACGTGCGGCGAATCGTTCTGGTCGAGTAGCGGACGCGGGCGCGCCATTCCAGGAGCCCACCGTCCGGCTTGACGCCCCCGCGCGCCTCCCCTAGGCTCCCGGCCCGAACATTTCCTGATCCGGCGCAGCCCGCAAAGGCCTCGATGGCCTTCTCGTTCACGCTCGAAGCAACCGATCCGAACACCGCGGCCCGCGCCGGGCGCATGACCACCGCGCACGGTGAGGTGCTGACACCGGCCTTCATGCCGGTGGGCACCGCCGGCTCGGTGAAGACGCTGACGCCCGACGAGCTGCGCGCCGCGGGCGCGGACATCCTGCTCGCGAACACATACCACCTGTCGCTGCGCCCGGGGGTGGACACGGTGCGGCGCATGGGCGGGCTGCACAGCCTGATGGGCTGGACGGGCGCGATCCTGACGGACAGCGGCGGCTTCCAGGTGATGAGCCT
>JAHFBX010000308.1:0-760 GCA_023249815.1 Candidatus Eiseniibacteriota bacterium | reverse complement strand
TTGACGCCGGAGGACGCGGTCCTGATCCAGGACGGGCTGGGCGCCGACATCGCGATGTCGCTCGACTAGCTGGTGGAGCTGCCGGCCGACTCGCAGGCGGTGCGCGAGGCGGTGGACCGGACGCTGGCCTGGGCGGCGCGCGGGCTCGCGGAGCGCGAGCGGCTGCGCGCGGTGGGCGGCGGCGGGATGGCGCTGTTCGGCATCAACCAGGGCGGCACGGACGCCGGCGAGCGGCGGCGCTGCTTCGAGCGTCTGGGCGGGATGGCGTTCGACGGTTTCGCGCTCGGCGGGCTGTGGGTGGGCGAGGGCCGCAAGCTCGGGCTGGAGATGGTGGAGCACGACTGCGCGCGGTTCCCGCGCGAGCGGCCGCGCTACCTGATGGGGGTCGGTCACCCGGTGGACGTGGTGGAGGCGATCGGGCGCGGCGTGGACATGATGGACTGCGTGCTGCCGACGCGGAACGCGCGGCGCGGCACGGTGTTCATCTCGAGCGGCCGGCTGGTGGTGAAGAACGCGGCCTACGCGCACGACCCGCGGCCGCTGGACCCGGAGTGCGAGTGCTACACCTGCCGGCGCTTCAGCCGCGCCTACCTGCGGCACCTGTTCGCGGCCGGCGAGCTGCTCGGCATGCGGCTCGCCTCGCTGCACGCGGTGCATCACATGGTGGGCGTGGCGCGGCGCGCGCGGCAGGCGGTGACGGAGGGACGCTACGCGGCGTTCCGCCGGGAGTTCCTGGAGCGGTATCACAGCGGCGACACGC
>JAHFBX010000307.1 GCA_023249815.1 Candidatus Eiseniibacteriota bacterium | reverse complement strand
CTCCGCGCTCGAGGCCGTGTGCACGCTCGCCGGCTGCGCGCCGAGTGCCGTGCAGGTGGCGATCGGCCCCGCGATCCGGGGTTGCTGCTATGAAGTCGCTGAAGATGTCGCGGCCCGTTTTCCCACGGCAGCGGTACGGCCCACGAGCGCTCGACCGAGGCTCGACCTTCCGACCGCCGCGCGGCTCGCGCTGCTCGGCGCGGGCGTGGAGGAGGGAGCCCTGCACGACACCGGCGCCTGCACGAGTTGCGAAGCCACTTGGTACTACTCCCACCGTCGCGACCGCGGGCGCACGGGCCGCCACTGGGGCGTGGCCGCACTCACGGCGAGCGCTTGATGGATTCCAGAGCATGAGGCCAAACGGGCGGGGAGTATACCAGCCGCGGGCGCCTCGCCAAGGTCTTGACGGTGTCTTGAAATCGGCGGCGATCGGAGCATTGGCTCACGTCGTCCGCTGCTGCGAGAATCACGGCTCGATGCCGGTTCTCTCCCGCCGTCTTGCGCGCCTGATCGCCTCCACGGGGTTCGTGTTCATGGCTCTCCTCACACCCGTCCCCTCGGGCAGCGCCGCCCCGTCGCGCCTCGCGTCCGCGCGCCCGACCGCCGCAGTGCCGGAATCGGTGGTGGTGCTCGACACCGCTGTGGGGTTGATCGCGATCGAGCTCTTCCCCGCCGACGCGCCGCGCACGGTGGCGAACTTCAGGAAGCTCGTGAGCGAGCGCTTCTACGACGGTCTCACGTTCCACCGCGTGGCGCCGGGCTTTGTGATCCAGGGCGGCGACCCCAACTCGCGCGACGAGAATCCGTTCAACGATGGCCAGGGCGGCCCGGGCTACACGCTTCCCGCCGAGATCAAGCGAGCGCACGTGCACGGCGCCGTGGCGATGGCGAGACGCGCTGACTCCGAGAATCCCGCCCGAGAGTCGAGCGGCTCCCAGTTCTACATCGCGCTTCGCGACCTGCCCCAGCTGGACGGCGCCTACACCGTGTTCGGTCAGGTGCTCACCGGCTGGAACACTGTAGACAGCCTGGTGGCGCTCTCCGAGCGTCGCGACATCGCCCGGCAGGGGAACAACTCGAACCCCGGACGCTTGGCGCTCATTCGTCGCGCGCGACTCGAGCCCGCCGCCCGATGGCGCGCGCGCGCGCGGGAAGCCGCCAGGACCCACTCGGCGCGCTGACGCGCGCGTGGATCGTTCGCCACGAGAGGTGCCTCGGTCAGTCTCGGCGCTCGACGGCTCGCCAGCCGCAGAAGCCGAGTGCCACCGCGAACTCGAACCACTCCTCGAGCCGCGCCGGCTCCACCGGCCAGCCTTCGCGCGTCACGCACGTCGCGATCTCGTCCACGTCGCGCCGGCCGTCGCACGCGAACCACGCCACGTCGAGCGCCGCCGAGCCCCCGGGGAACTCTGCTTCGAGCGCGAGCAGCCGGTCCTGTCGCGCCTCGCCCAGCGCGTCCCAGCCGGGCGCCAGCCAGCGGATCGGACACGCGAGCGCGTTCACTGCTCGCACCGGCACGCGTCCGCGATCTGCGGTCACCGGCGCGGGCGTGCGCGGCAGCGCGTCACGTATCTCGCTCTCCCACACTCCTTCCAGGTGCTCCACGGCGAGCGGCAAGGCGGTGGCGAGCGCACGGCACGACTCGTGTTCGCGAGGCAGGCCGAACGCCAAACGTTCGATGCTCGCGAGCGCACGGCCCGCCCGCTCGTATTCGGCACGCGTTGCGTCGTCGGCTCGCTCGTGCGACAGCGCGGCGAGCAGCCGCCGGCGCGCACCGCGCGAGACGAGATCCGTGAGCCAGCCCACTTCGGCGGCACCCGCGGCCGCGATGAACGCCGCGTACGTCGCGCCCGCGCGCACCGCGAGTGCCAGCGATTCGGGATCGCAGCGGTCCGGGGTGTCGAGATTCGAGTGGTAGTAGCGGTCGGGCCACTGGATGAGCATCGGGCAAGGCACGCCTTGCGACGGATCGAGCCAGGGCGCGTGATCGCTGCCGCCCGAGTACGCCGCTTCCTCGACGCGCGCCAGCGTCGAGTCGGGCGCGGACGCATCCCGTGCCCAGGCCTGCGAGGCGGTGAGCACGCGCGCGAGCAGCTCGTCGGCGAACGAACCGAGGAAGAACGGCGCGCGCTCGAGGCGCAGCGTACTGCCGCAGTCCTGCTGGCGTTCGCCCACCATGTCCAGGTTCAACGCCGCCACCGTGGCCTGGGCGCGTTCGGGTCGCAGCGCCTGCCACGCGAACGTGCCCGTGAACTCGGGCATCCACAGGAAGCGCACCGTGCGCCGCGGCCTGATCCACTCGACCGAGTGGGCGAGCATGGATAGCACGCGAGCGCACTCCAACGTGGCGGCACTTCCGGAAGCGTTGTCGTTGGCGCCGGGCTCGGGATGGCAGAGGTGCGACGTGATGAGCACCTCGCCGGGGAGCTCACCGGGAAGCGTGGCGGAAAGCAGTACTAAGCGGCGAGTGCCGCGCGCGCAATCGAAGTCCACTTGGATCTCGAGCGGCTCCCCCGCCGCCAGGCGCTGGCGGAGCTCCGCGCCGCGCGCCGGGCTCACGACCACGCCCCAGCCCCGTGGGCGGTCCGCGAGCCACCAGAACGAAGTGTACGCGAGCGAGTCGCGATCGTGCTCCTCCGTGCGTGCCGGTGGCACGAGCCTGCGACCGTCGCAGACGAGCCCTGCGGCGCCGCGCGCGACCACGGCGCGTTCGTGTGAGCGCTGCGCGTGCGTCGCGAGCAGCACGGCCTTCCCGCGCACGTCGAGGCGATCGAGCTCGTCGAGGGTCTCGATCGCGACCAACGGATATCGCCCGCTCGCACGGTCGCTTCGCTGGACGATCGAGAGCGGAGCCTTGCCGAAATCCGCTATCGGTTCCTCGCCGTTCGCACCGTGGAGCGAGGCGCGCGCGTGCCGGCACTCCCAGCCCTCCGGCATCGGGAAGCCGTGATGTCGCGTGACGCCATCTCCGTCAGTCTCGATCCGTTCCAGCGGAAGCCCGAGTGAAGCGAGCCGGCGTTCGAGCCAGTCCACGGCCGCGTCGTAGCCCGGGCTCGACTGGATGCGGTGAAAACGCGACAGCTCGACGATGTCCGCGAGTGCGCGCTCGCCTCGCGTGCTCCGGCTCACGGCCTCAAGCAGCCTCGCGAACACGCCCACGTCCTCCCGTGCCGCCTCGCCGCAACGCGAGGCCCGCCGCCAACAGCGCCGGCAACCCGTATTCGAGCGCGCGCCACCCCACGCCCGGGTGATAGGCACCGCCTTCCGGCGGCGACGCGAACGCACCGTAGCCGAGCGTGACGGTGCACGACAGCAGGAGCCACGGTGCCGACGGTCGCAACGGCTCGAGTGCCAGGAGCCAGCCCAGGTACCAAGGGTGAACCACCGGCCCCAGGAGCACGCCCGCCTGGAGCGCGAGTCGCGTGCCGTCCGCTGCGGCCAGCCGCTCGCGAAGCGCGGCGCCGATCACGACCAGCAGCAACCCGGCGAGCACGACGCGCGCGCCGTGCGGTCCTAACGCGTATTCCAGCCAGCCGAACAGCGCATCGTTGTGCCGCCAGCGCTCCGCGAACGCAGCCAGCCCCGAGCCTGGGCCCAGCGAGAGCACGACATAGCTTCCGAGCAACAGCGCGAGGAGCGTGCCCGCGAGCAGGCGCACGCGCGGCGTCCAGCCGCGCCAGAGAAACGCCACCGCGGGCAGCGCCGCGAGCTTCACCGAGACTGCCGCCACCGCCGCCATCGCCGAGGACCTGGGCCGCGCCGTGCGCGCCTCGGCGAGCATGAGCGCGAGCACCATCCACACGATGCCCGTCGGGTCGTGATGGCCGTTGCCGGCGTATTCGACCACCACGAGCGGATTCCAGGCGTAGACCGCGGCGTCCCACGCCGAGCCTCCGCGTCTCGAGCACCACGCGGCGAGCAGTGCGCAAAGCGTCAGGTCGTGGAGCAGCACCCAGGTTTTCCACGCCAGCAGCGTCGGACGCAGGCGCGCCATCAGGGCGAAGCCCGCTTCGGCGAGCGGCGGATAGATCGTGCGCAGCTCGGCGTGGTTCACGCGCGGGTGCACGAGATCGTCCCGGAATCTCCC
>JAHFBX010000306.1 GCA_023249815.1 Candidatus Eiseniibacteriota bacterium | reverse complement strand
GCGTCGCCGCCTGGAAATCCGCCAGCGTCGAGATGGCTGCGAGCGAGCGGCGCAGGTCATAGCGCGTGGCCTGGCCGGTCAGGCTGTCATCGCCGGGCGCGGTCCACGTCAGCGTGATGCCGGTTTCGGTGATCTGGGCCATCGAGGGCCGCGGGCCCAGCCCGAAGCCCAAGAGGGCGATCCCGAGAGCGAGTTGCAGAGCGCGGGGCGACATCCGGATCGCTGGCTCCTCTCCGTGGCGCGTTCGGGGTGGGTGCTCCGGTCTGGGTGTCGCGTCCAACGGTCAGGGGATTCCAAAGATTCGGCGGAATCGGGGACCGGGCGGTCAGGTCGACAGCAACATGCATGCCCATGCGGCGCGTCATGGAACGAGAACTTGGAACCGCCGCGCAGGGAGCCGTGGACACGCTGCGTCCGACGGCTGTACTGTCCAGTCCGGGGATTGGCTTCCATGGCTGGGCGGCTGGACAGCCGTGCTTCCTGCACGACGAACGATGGCAATCTGGCACAGGACGCTTCAGTGAAGCAATACTGAACGCTGTCAAATCAAAGCAAACAAAGCGAATACGAGATGACGGGCTCGAGGGGTTCCTGTGGCGCCTCGAATGCGCTCTCCCCGGTCTCCAGGTCGTTGACGCCGCCCCGCGTCGGTCCGTATCCTTGATGTCCTCTCTGAGTCTCTTCCTCACGGCCGTGCAGTGGAACTGCGCCCCTCCAGGCCGCTCGCACCGGATGGAACCCCTCGGCGGACCCAACCCCGGACAGCTCAGGCGAACGGACGCGCCTCCCCCGTCCGACCTACCGGAGTCTCGGTTTCGGGAAGCGACTCCACTCCCACGGCACGCACTCCCATGACTCGCTCTCCCCTCTCCCCGATGACTTCCCTTCGCGCGCGATCCCTCGCGCGTCCCGATCCCTGCTTGCGTGTCGCGTCCGGAGGGGCTCGATGAGCGTCACCGAGCGCTTCTCGTCCCGCCGGCTCGGCGAACTGCTCGTCGAGCAGGAGATCGTGACGCCCGCGCAGCTCGAGCACGCCCTGACGGCGCGGCTGGACCGCCGTGAGCGACTGGGGCAGGCGCTCGTGCGGCTCGGGCACCTGAGCGAGGGCGACGTGGCGAGCGCGCTCGCGCGCCAGTTCTCGATGCACGTCGCCGACGTCGAGAAGCTCACCGCGGCGAGCCGCGACGCCATGCAGCTCGTGCCCGAACACCTCGCACGCGAGGCCCAGGTGCTGGCGCTGTCCCGGCACGGCAGCATTCTCGAGGTCGCGGTGAGCGACCCTCTGGACGTGCTCTCGCTCGACCACCTGCGCGCGCTCACGGGCTGCACGCTGCACGTCTTCGTCGCGCGGCCCACCGAGCTCGCGGAAGCCATCGATCAGTTCTACTCGGAGCTGCGGGCCACCGAGCACCTCGGGCAGATCCTCGACAAGATCGACCTCACGGCGACCGCGCCGGTGGACCAGGAAGTCGACCTCGCGATGCTGCGCCAGCAGGTGGAGGACGCACCCGTCGTGAGACTCGTGAATCTGATGATTGCCGAAGCCATCGACGCGCGAGCGAGCGACATCCACGTGGAGCCCACGCGCGACCGCGTCACGGTCCGCTTCCGTATCGATGGCGTGCTGCACGAAGTGATGAAGCCGCCGAAGAACCTCCAGATGGCGATCACGTCGCGCATCAAGGTGCTCGCCGACCTCGACATCGCGGTGCGCCTGCTGCCTCAGGATGGCCGCCTGTCCGTGCACCTGCCGGACCGCGAGGTGGACCTGCGCGTCTCGACACTGCCCACGTCGCATGGCGAGAAGGTGGTCATGCGCCTGTTCGACAAGAGCGCGTTCGAGCGCCGCGTCGAGAACCTCGGGCTCGATGGTCTGGTGCTCGAGGCGTTCCGCCGTGCGATCCGGCAGCCCTACGGCATGATCCTGATCTCGGGGCCCACGGGATCGGGCAAGACGACCACGCTGTACTCCGCGCTCCAGGACATCAAGACCGTGCACCGCAACCTGGTCACCGTCGAGGACCCCATCGAGTACCACATCGAGGGGGTCGCGCAGGTGCACGCGAACCAGAAGGTCGGCATGACGTTCGCGCGAGCCCTGCGCTCGATCCTGCGCCAGGACCCGGACGTCATCATGGTCGGCGAGATCCGTGATGGCGAGACGGCCGACATCGCGGTGAAGAGCGCGCTCACCGGCCACCTCGTGTTCTCCACGGTGCACGCGAACGACGCGCCCGGCACGCTGACGCGGCTCGTGGACATGGGCGTGCCGCGCTATCTCGTGGGTTCGGCGATGGCGCTCGTCATGGCACAGCGCCTCGTGCGCCGTGTCTGCGAGCGGTGCAAGGAACTGGTGGTGCCGGAACCCGAGCATCTCGCGGCGTTCGGTACCGATGCGGACATGCTGCGCGGCCACCCCGCGCCGCGCGGCCGCGGTTGCATGGCCTGCAAGCAGACCGGCTACGCCGGGCGCGTCGCCCTGTTCGAGGTGCTCGAGCTGACGCGCGCGATCCGCCGGCTCGTGCTGGACGGCGCCAACGAGGACGAGATCAAGAAGCGCGCGCTCGCGGACGGGTTCGTGACGCTGCGCAAGGCGGGGCTCCGAAAGGTCATCGAGGGCATCACCTCCCTGGACGAGGTGCGCCACGCCACGCTGGGAGACGCCGACTGATGCCGAGCTACTATTACCGCGCCCGGGACACGTTCGGCCGCGCCCACGAGGGCGTCGAGGTCGCCGCGTCCGAAGACGAGGTGCTGCGCGCGCTGTCCCAGATGCAGCTGACGCCGGTGAGCATCGAGGCGCGCGGGACGAACGGAGCCGCGTCGGCGGCCGGCAGGCTCGCGATCGCGACGCCGAACGAGCGGCCCGCCCGCGGATGGATCCGGCGCCTGGTCCGCCGACCCGTTCAGCAGGGATCGGTCGCGCTGTTCGCGCGCCAGCTCGCCACCATGATGTCGGCGGGGCTTCCGCTCGTGCGCGCGCTCCGCTCGATTGCGCGTGACCACAGCGACCGGCGGCTGAGCCGCATCCTGGACCACGTGAGCGACGACGTGCAGAAGGGCGAGTCGCTCGCCACCGCGCTCGGCCGTCACCCCGAGGTGTTCAGTGACGTGCTCGTGAGTCTCGTTCACACCGGCGAGGTGAGCGGTTCGCTCGACGAGGTCATGCTGCAGACGGCCGGTTACCTCGAGCGCGCCGAGCTGCTTCGACTCAAGGTCGAGGCGGCGCTTCGCTACCCCACGTTCATCCTGTCGTTCGCCGGCTGCGTGCTCGCCGCGATGTTCTTCAAGATCGTGCCCATGTTCTCCGACATCTACGCGCGCTTCGGTGTGGACTTGCCGGTGCCCACCAAGCTCCTGCTCGCGATCAGCCGCGCACTCACGGCGAACGCCGTGCTCGTCGTGCTGGCGGGCATCGTGGCCGCGATCGCGTTCGCCGCATGGTTGCGTAGCGACGACGGCCGCACGCGGTTCGACGCCATGAAGTTCAAGGTGCCGTTGTTTGGAGGCCTGGTGCGCCTGTACGCGATGACACGCTACGCCCGCACGCTGGGCATCCTCGTGGGTAGCGGCACGAACATCCTGCACGCGCTGCGCGTGCTGCGCCCGGTGCCGGGAAACCGGATGATCGGGCGCGCTATCGAGGACGTGAGCCAGAAGGTCGAGGGTGGCTCCTCGTTGTCGCGCGCCATGACGGAAACCGGCGTGTTCCCGGACATGCTGGTGCAAATGACCGCGACCGGCGAGGAGACGGGGCGGTTGGACGAGATGTTGTCGCGTACGGCGGACTTCTACGAACAGCGTGTCACGGCGAAGGTGGAAGGGTTGTCGTCGTTGGTGGAGCCCGTGGCCATCGTGTTGCTCGGCTTGGTGATCGCGCTGATGCTCGTGGCGCTCTACCTGCCGATCTTCAACCTCGGCCACGCGATGAGATCGGGCATCCTGAGCCCGTCCTGACGGGCACGAGGCACCGTGGCGTCACGGGGGAACGACAGAACGAGGCTTCGCGCGGCCGCGCGGATCTCGCGAGTGAACGGACCAAACGCGAGGAGGGTGATGATCATGAAGCGGAACTCGAGGGGCTTCACGCTCAT
>JAHFBX010000305.1 GCA_023249815.1 Candidatus Eiseniibacteriota bacterium | reverse complement strand
CCGCAGCCAGGTAGAGCGGCGCCCTCCACTCCAGGAGCCACGGCGCGCGCTCACCATGGACGGTGAGCCATCCCCACCAGGAGTAGGTCGTCTGCCACGGGATGCCCGAGCGGAGCGCCGCAGCGAAGTGCGACCACTGCACCACGGGCGCCAGCGGCAACGTCACGACAACGAGCGTGGCCACGGCCGCGGCGAAGAGCCCCGCGTAACGCCACCACCGCCGGCCTGGCTCGCCCAGGCCCCAGCCCAGCAGCAGCATCGCCGGCGAGAGCTTGACGAGCATGGCCGCGGCGAGCACCGCGGCCGAGCGCAGGTCCGCGCGGCGACGCCACGCGTCGGTGGCGACGAGCATCGCCACCAGGAGCGGCGTGTTCAGCTGGCCGAGCCGCGTCGAGCTCACCGCAGGACCGTTCACGGCGAGCCCGAGCGCGAACAGCGCGAACAGGAGGCCGCCGTGTCGTCGTGGAGCCACCAACCGGTGGAGGAGCCACACCGCGACGCCCAAGAGGACGGCGCCTAGGGCCTCCAGCAGGCGATGCGTGACGATGGGCGATAGCACGAGCGTGGCCCGCCACAGCCCCGCGAACGGCGGTGGGTAGACATAAGGATAGATGTCCGGCGCGCGGGAGTCGGAGCGGACGAGCCGCAGCTCGTGGGCACGTCCCGCGGCCTGCAGCGCCGCGGTGTCGTAGGGATCGCGGCCGTGCGCCACGGCCTCCGCGGCGAACCAGTACGAATACGAGTCCACCTCGTGCGACTCGGCGAGGAAGAAGAAGTGGGCCTGGAGATAGACAGCGAGCACGCCCACGGCGAGCACACCCGCTCGGGCGAGCGGCGTCCCGGCGGCGCGATCGAGCCGGTCGAGGAACGGCGTGGGGCGGGAGGCCATGCCGCGCGACTATGGCAGAAGGTCCTCGACACTGGCGAGCAGCGCCGGGGACCTCGCCGGTGGTCTTGCCCCGCCCCCTCAGTTCGGCGGCGTGAACACGAACGGCGCCTGGAACGTCGTCACGCCCGACGCGATCGCCGGGAAGCGCCAGTCACGGATCTGTGACAGCGCGCACGAGGCGAGCCGCGTGGAGCGGAGCGTGTTCTGCACCACGGTCGCTTCGGTGACCTCGCCGGAGGCCGCCACGGTGAGCGCCACGACCAACTTGCCCCGGAGCGTGGGATCGCGCTTCAACTCGTTGCCGTAGCAATACTGGATGCCGGCCGCGTAGCGCTGGATGACCGCGAGCAACGAGGCGTTGCTGCGGTACACGCCGGGCCCAGCGCCGCTGCCCGTCCCGATGCCGGTGCCGTGGCCACCGCCCGAGCCGCCGCCCGACCCGCCGCCCGAGCCCGGACCGAAGCCCGAGCCGATGCCGCTGCCGACGCCGGACCCAATGCCGCCGCCCGTACCGGATCCCGCGCCCGGACCGCTGCCCGTGCCGTAGCCCGGTCCAGCGGCCAGGTCACCGATGCTGACGAGCGAGCCCGCGACCGCCGAGCCTCCGAGGTCGCCGCCTGCGCCGGCCGAGACTCCCGCGCTCGCGAGTGTCGCGCTCACCGCGTCCAGGTCGCCGGCACCGCGTGCCGAACGGATGCCGCGTGAGCGGCCGCCACGCGAGACCGTGCCTCCGCGGACTGTGCTCGTGACGCCGAGCGAAGCGTTCAGTCCGGCGAGCGCGCTCTTGAGCGACGACGTGGTGCTCGCGAGTTGCGCGCCCACCTCGGCCTGCGCACGCGCGCGCCCCACCGAGCCGCCGCCCGAAGGCAGCGGACTCATGGATTCGACGCGACGATTCCCCGCGGGCGCCCCCGGCGCCGGCATCGGCTTGAACGTCGGCTCGGCCTTGCCGCCGCCTCCACCTCCACCGCCCCCTCCGCCACCAGGATTCGCGCTGCCCGACTTCACGTGGTCCCCGGCGGGGAGCGGCGGCGGCAGCGGCGCCTTCCTGGGCTCCAGGATGAGCTTCGCGAAGCGCTGCTCCAACTGGTCCACCTGCGGCGCCACCCTGGGCGGAGGCGCGGGGAGCAGCCGCACGATGATCACGAGCAGCACCGCGGTGAGGGCGGTGCTCTTGAGACAGCGCATGAACAGCGCGTCATTCGGGTCGAACAGCGGGCGCTGGTAGAGCGTTGCCGTATGGGTCGCCATGGTCAGGCCTTCTTGAGCACCGCGAGTGCGATGTCCGGGAAACCGTTGCGGTCGAGCGTGTACATGACCTTCTGCAACACGCGGAACTCGACTTCGGTGTCACCCTGGATGGTCGCAAGGCGAGTGCCCGCCTCCGCCTTGCCCTGGCGCCGATCGAGGTCGTCCATTTGCGCGCGTGCCTCGGCGAGCCGCTCGGCGAGCGGCACAATGAGCAGCTCGGGGCTGTCGGCCGCCTCCTTCACGGACGCGACACGTTCGCCCGAGAGCAGGATGGAATCGTGATCGATGGCCACGACCACGGATGTCTGCATGCCCGCGTCCGCCGTGGAGCGCGGCAGCGTCACGCCCGGAGGAGGCACTGTGATCTCGCCGCCGGCGACGTAGCTCTTGAGCACGAAGAACAGCAGCGTGGTGAGGATGTCCATCATGGACGTGAGCGTGAGCCCGCCGTCCGACGTGTAGCGCGCCATGAGTCCGGTCGCGCGCGAGCGGCGTCGTCGCATGTCAGACTCCCTCCGAGGTCGAACCCTCGAGTGCGGTGTTCACGAGTCCCGCCGCGCGTGCCGCGTCCATGAGGGTGATGACCTCCTGGTAGTGCGTGCGCGACTCGGCCACGATTCGCACCTCGGTGGTGCCGGGGTGGGTGGCGGCGAGCGCGCGCAGCACCTGCGTGAGTTGCAGCATCGTCAGCGAATCGGGTGTCGAGCCACCGCCTCGACGCGGCAGCACGCGCGGATCCACGCCGCGCCCTTCCACGATGTACGCGGCTTTTCGCACGTGCACCGCCAGGTCGAGCGGCGGCGTGGCGGGCGTGGCCGTCGCGGCCGACGCGTCGGCATCGCGTGGCAGGCTGGTCTCGATCACCTTGACCTCGAGGAACACCGCCGAGAGCAGCAGCATGGGGATCAGGGCGATGATGATGTTCATGAGCGGCATGAGCTTGAGGTCGGTGTTGACCGTCAGGCTCTTCCGCTTGGAACGCCGGCGCAGGCTCATGGCCTAGACCGCTCCCGCCTGAGCGCCGAACTGCCCGCGCGCCGGGGCGCCCGGGGCTGCGGAGCGTGCCGGCATCGGCACGACCTGGCTGCGTGCCGCGGGCGATGCGAGCAGTGCCCGCGTGACACGAATGCCGCTTTCTTCGACCTGCTCGGCGATGCCTTCGACCAGGCCGACGAGGAAGCCCTGCGTGACGAGCGTCGGGATGGCGACCAGGAGACCGAACGCGGTCGCGTTCAGCGCCATCGAGATGCCGCCCGCGAGGAACGCCGAGCGCTGCGATGGGTCGGCAGCGCCCACGGCCGCGAACGCCGTGATGAGGCCGGCGATGGTGCCGAGGAGCCCGACCAGCGTGGCGATGTTCGCGAGCACGTTCAGATGCCCGAGGCGCCGGGTGAGCGGCGGCATCGCGAGTGCGGCCGCGTCATCGGCGGCCGACTGCAGGCGGCTCTCCTCCAGCTCCGGCACGGCCAGCACCGCCTGGAGTACCTGGGCGGCCGGCGCGTTCGACATGCGGCTCACGTTCCGGGCGCTGTTCAGGTCACCGCGGCTGATGTAGTTCAGCACGTCCTTCGTGAGCTTGCGGCCGTCGAGACGGGCCGCACCCACGATGACGATGAAGCGCTCCAGCGCGATCGCCGCGGCCACGACACCCAGCCCGAGAATCGCGTACATGACCAGTCCGCCCTCCTTGAAGAAGGACGCCAGTACCGAGAGTTCGTGCATCAGGGGATCTCCTTTCGTACTGCTGGCTGCGGGCCGGTGACCACGATGCGCGCCGGCGTCGGGGTCGCCCGTCCCAGCTCGAGACTCGTTCTCCGATAGCGATGATGCTGGAACTCCAGGAAGCGCCGCTGCTCGCGCGCGGTGATGAACAGCACCTGAGGGACGGGGATCTCGCCCTCGATGTGGATGTCGTCGAGCATGCGCGGCGCCACGCGCGAGCGCGGACGAGCGGCGGAATCC
>JAHFBX010000304.1 GCA_023249815.1 Candidatus Eiseniibacteriota bacterium | reverse complement strand
GCACAAAGCGCCCGAGCCCGATGCGCAGCGCGCGCCGGGACAGGATCGCCTTGGACACGAGCAGCGACTTGGTCTTGGTGAGCTGCCCCTCGTGCTCGTCCGGGTGGCGGCGGTAGAGGTACTCGCTCGTCACCAGTCCCAGCACGGAGTCGCCGAGGAACTCGAGCCGCTCGTTGGACTCGCGCGGGCCCTGGCCGGTCACGCTCAGGTACGACCGATGCGTGAGCGCCAGCTTCAGCAGTGCAAGATCGCGGAACGGCAGTGCGTACTGCCGGCAGAACTCCGACAGGACGCGGGATTCCTGCGCGCCGAGCGAGCGCTCGCGCGCGGTCTCGCGCGGGCGTGCGAACAGCGAGCGGAGGAAGCCCCAGAACGAGGTCCGCGGGGCGGGCGGTGGCGGCGCGGGCCGCAAACGACGGCGACCGCGTCCGCCGCGGCGCCGGCTGCGTGCCTTTACGACACGGCCCTCATCGCCAGACTGACGTTGTGACCGCCGAAACCGAACGAGTTGCTCATCACGGCCTTGAGTTTCGCGTTCCGGGCCGTATTCGGAACCAGATCGAGATCGCATTGGGGATCCGGTGACTCGAGATTGATGGTGGGTGGAACGACCCCGCGCTGGAGCGCCAGTGCGCACACCACGGCCTCGAGGCCGCCGGCGGCGCCCAACAGGTGCCCCGTCATGGATTTCGTGGACCCCATCCACAGGCGCTTGGCGTGTTCGGCGAACACCGCCTTCACCGCATGCACCTCGATGGGGTCCCCCGCCGGCGTCGACGTGCCATGGGCGTTGATGTAGCCCACCTCCTCCGCCGGCATGGCGGCGTCGGCGAGCGCGCGCTGCATGGCGCGCGCCGCGCCCTCGCCATCCACGCACGGGGCGGTGATGTGGTAGGCATCGCCCGAGGCTCCGTAGCCGGCCAACTCGCAGATCGGACGGGCGCCGCGCACTTTCGCGTGGCTCTCCGTCTCGAGCACGAGCATGCCGGCACCTTCGCCGATCACGAAGCCATCCCGTCCGACGTCGAACGGGCGGCTCGCGCGCTGGGGGTCGTCGTTTCGAGTAGAGAGCGCACGCATGTTGCCGAAGCCGGCCACCGCCATCGGCGTGATGGTGGCTTCCGCTCCGCCTGCGAGGATCACGTCGGCGTCGCCGGCGCGCAGCAGTCGCAGCGCCTCGCCGATGGCATGTGCGCCTGAGGCGCAGGCCGAGACGGTGGCGAAGTTCGGGCCTTTCAGGCCGAACGTGATCGACACCTGCCCCGCCGCCATGTCCGAGATCATCATGGGGATGAAGAACGGGCTGACGCGCCGGTGGCCCTTTTGGAGAAGGTTCGTGTGCTGTTCCTCGAACGTCTCCATGCCACCGATCCCGCTGCCGACGATGACGCCGATCCGCTCGGCATCGGGGATCGGATCCCCGAGCCCGGCCGATCGCAGCGCCTCGTGCGAGGCCACGACCGCGAACTGGACGAAGCGATCCATCCGCTTCGCGTCCTTGCGATCGATGATGCCGTCGAACGAGAAGTCCTTCACCTCGCACGCGAATCGCGTCTCGTATTGGGACGCGTCGAAGCGCGTGATGGGTCCTGCGCCGGACTTTCCTTCGACCAGATTGCGCCAGCAGTCCTCGACGTGATTCCCAACCGGCGAGACGATTCCCGCGCCGGTCACGAACACTCGAGGGTCATTGCCGTTCATGCGTTCCCGCTCTCCTTGGGGATTCGGAACTTGGGGCGTGTCCCCGCGCCGGCCTGTCGCGATTCGCGGCGGCGGCGCGGGACCCCAACGCTCCGGTGATGCGCCGTGACTTACTTGCCCGCGTGCTGCTGCAGGTAGTTCATCGCGTCACCGACGGTCTTGAGCTTGTCGGCGTCCTCGTCCGGGATGTCGAGCCCGAACTCTTCTTCCAGCGCCATGACCAGCTCGACGATGTCGAGCGAATCGGCGCCCAGGTCCTCGATGAACTTGGCCTCGGGCTGGAGCTGCTTCATGTCGACTTCCAGCTCCTTGGCGATGATCTCCTTGACCTTGTTCTCGTCGAACGCTGCCATGTTGGATTCACCTCCTGTGCTTGGGGATTCCTCGACTGCCTTCACTCCATCACCATGCCGCCGTCCACGGTCCAGGTCTGCCCGGTGACGTATCCCGCGCGCGGCGACGCCAGGAACGCGATGACTTCAGCGACGTCCTCCGGTGTTCCGAGCCGGCCGAGTGGGATGCGTGACTTGAGCTCGGCCTGCGCGGCGTCCGGAAGCTGCGCCGTCATATCCGTGACGATGTAGCCCGGGCACACCGCGTTCACCGTGACCGCGCGCGACGCCAGTTCGCGGGCGAGCGCCTTCGTGAGGCCGAGCAGTCCAGCCTTGCTCGCGCTGTAGTTCGCCTGGCCCGCGTTCCCCATGAGCCCGACCACGGACGACACGTTCACGATGCGCCCGTAGCGTGCCTTCATCATGGTGCGCGCGACGGCGCGCGAGCAGCGGAACGCGCCCGTGAGATTGGTGTCGAGCACCTGGTTCCACTGCTCGTCCGACATGCGCACGAACAGTCCGTCACGCGTGAGCCCGGCGTTGTTGACGAGGATGTCGACGCGGCCGAGCTGCTCGAGCGCCTTCGCGAACGCCGCGTCCACGTCGTCACTGCGCGTGATGTCCGCCGCGAACGCGTGCGCCTTGCCCCCGGCGCCGCGCAACGCCGCCGCGGCCTCCTCGGCACGCTCGCCATTGCGCGCGAAGATCGCCACGGCCGCGCCACGTGCGGCGAACGCACGCGACACCGCGAGCCCGATGCCGGTGGCGCCGCCGGTCACGTAGGCGACCTGGCCCTTAAGCTCGCGTCCCGCGACGCCCGCGGGATCCACAGAGGTCTCGGTCATGCGGCCTCCTTCATGCGCCCCGTCCCACGCCGGCGAGCGCCGCGCGCGTCGCGGCGAGGCTGTCCGGGTCCTCGACGTTCCAGCTCTGCGCGGCGGAGTCGATCGTGCGCAGGAGTCCGCGCAGCACCTTCCCCGTCCCCAGTTCGATGAAGCCCTCCACGCCCTGGCCGCGGAGCCAGCGCATGGAGTCTTCCCAGTAGACGCTCGCGAGCAGCTGTTCTTCGAGCGCGCGGCGGATCTCGCCCGCTTCGCTTACCGGTCGCGCCCATGCGTTCGAGACCACGGGGCAGCGCGCGTCGCGAATCGTGACCTGCGCGAGCGCCGCGCGGAGGCCCTCGGCGGCGGGCTCCATGAGCGGCGAGTGGAACGCTCCGCTCACTTCGAGCCGGATGGCGCGCTTGGCGCCACGGGCCTTGGCGCGCTCGCACGCCGCGTCCACCGCGGCGGGCTCGCCGGAGATCACCACCTGCCCCGGCGCGTTCAGGTTCGCGGCGCGCACGATGCCGGCGCTCGCCGCCTCGGCGCACGCTGCTTCGGCGTCCGCACGCGACAGCCCGAGCAGGGCCGCCATGGCGCCGGGGCGCGCGAGCCCCGCGTCGTACATGAGTTCACCGCGCCGGCGCGTCAGACGCAGCGCGTCCTCGAACGACAGCGCGCCCGCCGCGACACAGGCCGAGTACTCGCCAAGGCTGTGCCCCGCGACGTAGTCGGGCGAAAGCCCCGCGGCCTCCACCAGCCGCCACGCCGCGATGCTGTGCGTGAGCAGCGCGGGCTGCGTGTTGGAGCTCTTCTTCAAGTCCTCGGCCGGGCCGTTCCAGGCGAGCTCGCTCAATCCGAAACCGAGCACGCGATCCGCGGTCGCGAACACCTCGCGCGCCTCGGGGAACGCCTCGGCGAGCGCGCGGCCCATGCCCACAGCCTGCGCGCCCTGGCCGGGGAAGAGAAACGCCAGCTTCACGAGACCGCCGCCTTGGCGGCGCCGGGCGCCGCCGCCACGCGACGCGCGCGCTCGAGCGGCAGCGTCCACGTCATCACGGAGGCGCCCCAAGTGGCGCCGCCCCCGAACGCGGCCAGTCCCAGCTTGTCCCCGGGCTTCAGCCGTCCGCCGCGGACGCACTCGTCGAGCGCGATCGGGATCGAAGCGGACGACGTGTTCCCGTAGCGGTCGATGTTCACGTACACCTTCTCCGCCGGCAGGCCGAGCCGCTCGCGCACCGCCTCGATGATGCGCAGGTTCGCTTGGTGCGG
>JAHFBX010000042.1 GCA_023249815.1 Candidatus Eiseniibacteriota bacterium | reverse complement strand
GTTCAGGACGCCCAGGCAGTTGGGTCCCACGAGGCGCATGCCGTGCCGGCGCGCGGTCTCTCGAAGCTGCCGCTCGCGCTCGGCGCCCTCGGGCCCGGTCTCCTTGAAGCCCGCGGTGATCACGATGGCGCCGCGCACGCCCTTCCGGCCGCACTCCTCGAGCGCTGCGTTCACACGGTTCGCAGGGATCGCGATGACCGCGAGATCCACGTCACCCGGGATCGAGCTCACGCTCGGCCACGCGAGCACGGACTGGACCACCTTCGCCGACGGGTTCACCGGGTAGACCGGCCCCTCGAAACCATGCTCCAGCAGGTTCTTGAAGATCGCGGCGCCGATCGAACCCGGCCGGCGAGAAGCGCCGATCACGGCCACGGAGCGAGGGCGGAAGATGGCGTCCAGCCCGGTCGGGGCGGTGCGTTCGACGGAGGGGCTCTCGGTCTCGGACATGGCGGCTCTCGAGGGTTTCGCGACGCCGGAGAGTGCGGTGGTTGGAAAGCCGCGCCACCTTCGCACACGGCCGCGCGGGTGTCACTCGCCGCCGGGGTCCTCCGCCACCGGTGCCGGCCGCGGTCCTCGGTAGACTCGTCGGAACGCCCATACCATGAGCACGACGCCGAGAACGGCGGCGAGCGGCGCCAACACCGCCATGGCCGAGAGCCCGGTGGCGATGGCGTCCTCCAAGAATGAGAGGAACGGATTCGCCGTTCCGAATGAGAGCATGCTGCTCCCGAGCCGGACTTTCGCTTTCGCGACATGCACGCCCATCGCGCCTGCGCCGAGCACCACCGCCGCCGCCACGCCGAGCGCCGGGTGCACACCCGTGAACGTGCACCACGCCGCCATCGCAGCGGCGATCGGGCGGAGCGCGGTGGCGAATAGGTCCAGCAGATGATCGAGCGCCGGCACCTTGTCGGCCGCCAACTCGAGCACCGTGGCCCAGAGGAGCGCGATGATCGCGGGCGCGCTCGCGATCCACATCGCCGACGGCGCGACGTGCAGGAAGCCGAATCGCACGCCGAGCGAGAGCGCCAGGAGTGGGAGGAACGCGCGGAGCCCGCACGCGGCGGCGATCGCTACGCCCGCGAAGCCCGCGAGCACCAGGTCCAGCGTCGTCAGCTCGACGTGCGTCACGTGATGCCCCGCTGGGTCGCGCGGCGTGCGGCGTGCGCAGCGCGGGCCATCAGCGATACAGTGAGCGGCCGTCTCATCGCGAGCCTTCCACGGGGAGCTCTGTCGTCAAGCCTGCGTGATCACCGCGCCGAGGAAGGGCCGCGGTACAGCCGCTGGCGAGGCGCGAACGAGTAGCGATAGGATGCGCGGCCCGTTCCGGCCGTGCCACGAGGCAACGCCGGGCGGCGGATGCTGTCGCGCCCGCGCGGCGGCAGTGTAGACCAAACGCGAGCCCGGACGACTCCGAGGAATCGCGAGCACGAAACGCCCGGCCAGGAGCCACCGCGTGCCGATGCCTGTCTCCACCTGGGTCGAGGTCGATCTCGACCGCTTCGCCGCCAACCTGCGGGCGATCCGCCGTCACATCGGGCCCAAGCGCGAGGTGCTGCTCGTGGCCAAGGCGGACGCCTACGGGCACGGCGCGGCGGACATGGCCGCCGCCGCGGAACGCGAGGGCGTCTCCCAGCTCGGCGTGGCGACGCTCCTGGAGGGCATGCAGCTCCGCCGCTCGGGGAGCCGGCTCCCGATCATGGCCATGTCGCCGCTCCTGTCGGGCGAGATCCCCGAAGCGGTGCAGCACCAGGTGGACCCCACCGTGTGCGATCTGGGGTTCGCGCGCGCGCTCTCCGACGAGGCGGTGCATGCCGGCCGTGCCGTGCGCTTCCACGTGGAGGTGGACACCGGCATGGGCCGAGCAGGTGTGGATCTCCGCGAGGCCGAGGCGTTCGTGGCGGAGGCGTGCAAGCTTCCCGGACTTCGGCTCGCGAGCGTCTACACGCACTTCCCCGACGCCGACGCGGCCGACCTGTCATACGCCCACGAACAAACCGGCCGCTTCCAGGGCCTGCTCGAGCGGCTCGAGGCTAGGGGGCTACGTCCGCCGCGCGTGCATGCCGCGAACAGCGCCGGCACGGTGAACCTGCCCGAGGCGCTGTTCGATTGGGTGCGCGTCGGGCTCATCGCGTACGGACTCCACCCATCGCGCGACGAGGCGCAACCCGAGCTCGCTCCGGTGATGTCGTTCCGGAGCCGGCTCGTTCAGGTGCGCGACCTGCCCGCGGGCACGCACGTGAGCTACGCGCGCACGCACACGACGACGCGCCCGACGCGGATGGGCGTCGTGCCCGTGGGCTACGGCCACGGCTACTCGTGGCTGCTCTCGAATCGCGGCCACATGCTCGTGGGCGGCAGGCGGGTGCCCATCCTGGGACGGGTCACCATGGACCTCACGATGGTGGACGTCAGCGACGTGCCGGGCGTGGCCGTGGGCGACGAGGTGGTGTTGTTCGGCGAGCAGCGTGGAGTGTCGCTGCCCGTCGAGGAGGTCGCGGCCGGGAGCGAGACGCTGCCGTACGAGATCCTGTGCACGATCGGTAAGCGCGTGACGAGGCTCTACGTTCGCGCCGACCAGCCCGTGCGCGTCTCGACGTTGATCGGTGAGCGCGCGGATTGGTCGCCGCCGGTGACCGACTACCTGAGGCGGCGCGACGCCGCGGCCACGGAGGCCTAGGCAGTGCGCGTCTTCCTGATCGTGCTGGACGGTGTCGGCATCGGAGCGCTTCCGGACGCGGACCAGTACGGCGACGCCGGCGCCAACACGCTGCTGCACGTCGCGGAACGCGCCGGGAAGTTGAAACTTCCCGTGCTCGAGGCACACGGCCTCGGCAACCTGATCCCAATGCCCGGGGTGCGCCCGTCGCTCGCGCCGCGCGGCGCGCGCGGGCGGCTCTCCGAGAAGAGCCCCGGCAAGGACAGCACGACCGGCCACTGGGAGATGATGGGACTCGTGCTGGACCAAGCGTTCCCCACGTATCCCGAGGGCTTCCCGCGTGAGCTGCTGGATGCCTGGAGCGAGCGCGTGCAGCGCGGCTGGATGGGCAACATGGCGGCCTCGGGCACCGAGATCATCGCGAACCTGGGCGAGCGCCATCAACAGACCGGCGATTTCATCGTGTACACTTCAGCCGATTCCGTGTTCCAGGTGGCGGCGCACGAGCGCACCGTGCCCGTGGAGCAGCTCTACGCGGCGTGCCGCGCCGCGCGCGAGATGCTCACGGGGCCGCACGCGGTGGGACGCGTGATCGCGCGGCCGTTCGAGGGCGAACCGGGGAGCTACCGACGAACGTCGCGCCGGCGCGACTTCTCACTCGAGCCCACGGCGCCCACGATGCTCGATCGCCTGCGCGGCGACGGTCGGCGCGTGGTCACCGTGGGGAAGGTGGACGATCTGTTCGCGGGGCGAGGCGTGGGAGACGCCATTCACACCACCAGCAACGAGGAGGGCGAGATGGTGTTGCTGGACCTGGTCAGGCGCGCGGGGGACGGGCTCGTGTTCGCGAACCTCGTGGACTTCTACACCCAGTACGGCCACCGGAAGGATGCGGCGGGATTCGCGCGTGCGCTCGAGCGATTCGACGCGGCCCTGGGCGAATTCGCCGGCCGCCTGCGCGACGACGAGATGGCGTGGGTGACGGCCGACCACGGCAACGACCCCACGACGCCCGGCACCGACCACACGCGCGAGTACGTGCCGCTGATCGTGTCGGGGCCGCGCGTGCGAGACGGCGTGGACCTGGGCACGCGCGCCACGTTCGCCGATCTCGGTGCCACGCTGGCCGAGCTGTTCTCGGTGAAAGCGCCGCGTGCGGGCACGAGCTTCTTGAAGGAGTTGCGCGCGTGAGCGCGTCACGACGCGTGAAGCCGGCCCGCGCACGGGCGGCCCGCGTCACGAACGGCGACGCGCGCACCGGGCCAAGGGAACTCATGCGCCAAGCGGTCTCGGCGCGCGCGGCCAGCCACTCGCCCTACTCGCGTTTCGCCGTGGGCGCCGCATTGCTCGCCGCCTCGGGCCGGGTCTACCGTGGCTGCAACGTCGAGAACGCGTCATTCGGGCTCACCTGCTGCGCCGAACGCACGGCGCTGTTCACGGCCGTGAGCGAGGGCGAGCGCGAGTTCGAGGCCATCGCGGTGACCGCGCGCGCGGGGCATGGCGCGCCGCCGTGCGGAGCCTGCCGCCAGGTGCTCGCCGAGTTCTCGCCCGACCTGTGGGTGTACTGGCGCGACATGCGCGGCCACATGCTGCGCAAGCGGCTGTCGGCGCTGCTACCCGACCAGTTCGAGTTGACTCCTCGAACAGGCAGGCGGCGGTGAAACAGGATCGCGACCAGCTGGTGGAGTTGATCACGCGCCAGGTGCTCGCGGCCATGCGTCACGCCGCGCCCACCGCGCCGGTGCCCGCGACACCGCGACCTTCGTCCTCGCCGATGACGCTGCCCGTGGGCGAGGTCGTGCACGACCCTGTCACGTGCGAGCGCTGCCACAACTGGGGCATCGCCGGCGTGCGCGGGCCCGAGGAGACGCGATTGCTCGCCGCCGCCGGCGCTTCGCGCGTCGTGGCCACCATGGGCTACTGCCCGGCCTCGGACGGCCTCGCGAGCCTCATCGACCACACGCTCTTGAAGCCCGACGCGACACGTGAGGAGGTGGAGCAGCTCTGCCGCGAGGCCGCACAGTTCTGCTTCGCGAGCGTGTGCGTGAATCCCAACTGGGTCGCACTGTGCCGCGAACTCTTGCGCGGCTCGGGTGTGCGCGTGTGCACGGTGATCGGGTTCCCGCTCGGCGCGCACCTGCCCGACACCAAGGCATACGAGACGCGCCGCGCGCTGGAGCAAGGCGCCGAGGAGGTGGACATGGTCATCAACATCGGCGCCTTGAAGTCGCGTGACTACGCGCTCGTCGAACAGGACATCCATGGCGTCGTGAACGCGGCCGGGCCCGCAAGCGGGCACGCCAGCGCGCTCGTGAAGGTCATCCTCGAGACGGCGCTCTTGACGCGCGACGAGAAGGTGATGGGCTGCACGCTCGCGAAGGCGGCGGGCGCCGACTTCGTGAAGACATCCACTGGCTTCGGTGGCGGCGGCGCCACCGTGGAGGACGTGCAGCTCATGCGCGAGACCGTGGGCCCCGAGATGGGGGTCAAGGCCTCGGGCGGCGTGCGCACGAAGGAGGACGCCGAGAAGATGGTGGCCGCGGGCGCGACGCGGCTCGGCGCGTCCGCAGGCGTGAAGATCGTGCGGGGCGAAGCGGCTGGCGAAGGGAAGTACTGAGTTGGCGCTCGGCTCGCTCGACCCACGCGAGTTCATCCGTACGAAGCGCGATGGCCACGCGCACGACCCCACGGCGCTGCGCGCTTTCGTGGCCGCGTGCGCGGCGCGCGAGATCCCGGACTACCAGGCGAGCGCCTGGTTGATGGCGGCGTTCCTGCGCGGTCTCGATGCCAGCGAGACCGACGCGCTGACGCAGGCCTTCCTGCACTCCGGGCGCGTGTTCGACTGGAAGGCGCTCGGCGTGGCCGCCGACAAGCACTCGACGGGCGGAGTCGGCGACAAGATCTCGCTCGCGCTGGCGCCGCTCGTGGCCGCATGCGGCGTGCCCGTGCCCATGGTGAGCGGGCGCGGCCTCGGACATACCGGCGGCACGCTCGACAAACTGGAGTGTATCCCCGGATTCCAGACCCGGCTCGAGCCCGCGGTCATGACGGAGCAGATGCGAAAGCTGGGGCTGGTCATGGTGGGGCAGGGGCCCGACCTGGCGCCGGCGGACGGGCTGTTCTATTCGCTTCGAGATGTCACCGCCACGGTGGAGTTCGAGCCGTTCATTGTGTCGAGCATCGTGTCCAAGAAGATCGCCGAGGGCGCGCGCGCGATCGTCTACGACGTGAAGTGTGGCAGCGGCGCGTTCATGAAGACGCCCGATGCGGCACGCTCGCTCGCCCGGCGGCTGGTGGAGACGACGCGCGCGCTCGGAGCGACTGCGTCCGCGTGCATCACGGACATGAGCTGGCCGATCGGCTGGGCAGTGGGGAACGCGCTCGAGGTGCGCGAGGCGTGGCAGGTGTTGCGCGGCCAGCCCGTTCCCGGCACGCGCGAGCTGACGCTGACGCTCGCGGCGGAGATGCTGTGGCTGGCGGGCGCGGCCCCGAACCCGGACACCGCCCGCGTGCGCGTGACCCAGGCGCTCGACGAGGGCCATGCGGCGGAGCGCTTCCTCGCGATGGCGCACGCGCAGGGCGGCGACACGCGCTCCCTCGAGCACGGGGAACCATTCCACGCCGCCCCCAAGGTGGTGGAGCTGCAGGCGCCGCGGGCCGGCATCCTCGCGGGTTGCGACTGCTTCGCACTGGGCGAGGCGGTGGTGGCGATGGGCGGCGGCCGGCTCGCCAAGGAGGACGCCGTGGACCCGCGCGTGGGGCTCGTCATGACGCGCGAACGCGGCGACCGGCTCGCGAAGGGCGGCACGTTCGCGAAGCTCCACCTTGCCGCCGGCGACGGCGCGATGGTGGCGCGCGTGGCGGGCTGCTTCACGTTCGCGGACGAGACGCCGGAGCCGCTGCCGAAAGACTTGGTGCTGGAGCGAATCGAGGACTAGGGCCGGAGTCCGAGCGAGAAGTAGGCCCCCGTGTGCGCGAGTGGCACCTGCGTCTGCGCGAACGTCTGGCTGCCGCTCGTCGAGCTGACGACGAAGGGACCCGCGTCGGCGTCGCCGAGCTGCCAGCGCTGAATCGAGAAGTCGAGCGCGATGACGGAGTAGACGCGGCAGGAGACGCCGACTTCGACCGCGAATCCGAGGCGGTTCGAAACGCTCTCTGGACTGGAGTTCGACCGGGACGCAAGCACCTTCACACGGGACAACGCGGGCCCCGCCGCCACACGTCCATGGAATCGTCTCCCTATGCCCTCGGTGCGAGAGAACGGGCGTTCAAACCCTGCCAGGAGAGCGAAATTACGCTCCTCACCGGAAAGGTTGAGGTCGCCTGCTTGTGCGTTCCAACCGTGGACTCCGCCGAGGTTCCGACTCTCAAGCATCGCACCGAGCAGGATCCCGTTCGCCAAGGTGTAGGCAGCGGCGAAAAGTCTGACACCCTGGTCGCCGGCTCCTTCGCGCGGATACGTCGTGGGATCCCAGCAGAAGGGGAACGGAAACGTGAAGCAACCACCGGGGGAGGTGTCGCCGAAGCCGGACGAGGCCATCGCGCGGTTCACGGCATGCGTAAACTCATCGGGCATGGCCGAGGTCCCGATCGTGAATCGGCACGGGCAGTTCGAGTGGACCGCCGCACCATCGCCTGCCTCGACGCGGGCAACGATCCCGAATAGCCCCAACATGACCAGCGCGATTCGCCGCGACACGACCCGACGCTATCAGAGGAATTGCGCCGCGTACCCTTGAGAACCGCGGGTCACCGTTGTGTGTGGCAACGACGAAACGCCTACCGGATTCAGCTCTGCTCCGACTCCTCGACAGACCGCGCCCGGAGTTCCACGCAACAATGCCCTTCCTGCGGCGCGAGTCTCGCCTGGACTTGGTCGAGGCCCAGGCCGACCAGGAGTCCTTCGATGATCGAGTGGTTCATGCCGCAGGTGACGTCGCGGCATCCAGCACGGAGCGAATCGAACGGGCAGTTCCGGAGCAGCACGCGCCCATCTCGCTCGAATGACGGCTGGTAGCCGCACTGCTCGAGCGCGTGTGACGCCACGCGCAGGGGCGTCCGGCGCGCGCTCGAACGGGACAGGTCGCGGCCGATGGCCTCCCCCCGCGCGTTCGCGTTCCGCCGCAGCGCCTCCAACGCATCCTCCGTGGCGGACTCGCCGATGGTGCTCGCGAGCACCTGCGCCGCCCATTCGTAGCGCCGCTCGGGAAGCGTGACGTCCAACTTCAGATCGGAGCGGGCGTAGAGCTTCGCAGGGCGTCCCGCGCCGGGCCCGCTCCGGCCCGTGAGCCGGCGGAAGCTCGTCTCGAGCAGCCCCGCCCCGACCAGCTTGTCCAGATGAAACGCGGCGAGCGTGCGCGAGACGCCGGCGACACGCGCCGCCTCGGAACGGCTCACGGCCGCGGGGCGGCTCGCCACGGCGAAGTAGAGCCGCCGGCGGATCGGATCCTCGAGTGCTCCGATTGAGCGGAGCTGGTGGGCCAAGTGCTTGGCGTCCATGGGACTGACTCCATTCTATAACACATGGGAGTTGACGGCAGTGGAATTCGCGAACCCGGGTCTGGCTTCTAAACATCAGATGCATTTGTTTTAGAAACGGTCCCGGAAGCACCGGGATGTCGCCGGAGGGTGGGCGGGGTGCCCGCGGCGACTTTGAGAGCGCCCCGCGAGGATCGGAACGAGATCATGGAAAGCACTCGCACCCTGCCCATGGTCGGCGCGCGCGACCGGGCCACGGACGAAAGCCCAGCTCGCGCATCGCGGCAGGCCTTCTACATCCTCCAGCTCGCGTTCACGGTCGCGCCGATCGTCGCGGGCCTCGACAAGTTCTTCAACGTGCTCGTGGACTGGAACCAGTACCTGCCCGGTTTCGTCACCCGAGCGCTGGGCGGCAACGGCCACGCGCTGAACAAGCATCTCCTGAACTCGCCGATCCGAGTGTTCACGGGCCTGGGCCTGGCACTCGCACTGACCATTCCCGCGCCGGCATTCGCGCACGGCGCGCATGCCAAGCTCGAGCCTGCGGCTTCCCTGCGCCAGGCGATGCGCGGCCTGTGGGAGGACCACGTCGCGTGGACCCGACTCGTCATCGTGAGCATCGCGGCCGACCTGCCGGACCGCGAAGCCACGACCCAACGCCTGCTCCGGAACCAGCAGGACATCGGTGACGCGGTGAAGCCGTTCTACGGCGATGCGGCCGGCGAGCGACTCACCGCGCTCCTGCGCGCCCACATCGTGGGCGCGGCGGAACTGCTCGCCGCGGCCAAGTCCGGCGACGCCGGGAAACTCGAGACGGCGAAGCAGGCGTGGTACGCGAACGCCGATGAAGTCGCCGGATTCCTGAGCGCTGCGAACCCGAAGGGCTGGCCGCTCACAGGCATGCAGTCGATGATGCGCACGCATCTCGACCTGACGCTGGCGGAAGCGGTGGGCCATTTGCAGGGCCGCTACGCCGAAAGTGTCGCCAACTACGACAAGGCGAGGGCCGAGATCCTCGACATGGCGGACATGTTGACCGACGGGATCGTCTCGCAGTTCCCCAAGCGATTCTGAACACAGGGCGCCCGCACGCCGTCCAGCAATCTCGCGTCGCGGTCGAGGTAGGCCTGCTGCCGCGCCGGCGTGGACGTCACGCTGCTGAAGTTCTCCGACGTCCAGCCGCCTTCCACCACCCCCACGGTCGGGCTGTGGCCCACCAGGAGTCTCGAGAAGTAGTCGTCTGGGAGTTGCTCGGGCGCGGGCCACACGAAGTACGGATAGCTCGAGAGCCCGAGCAGTTGGATGAACGGGAAGTCGGCGAAGTCGGTGTCCACACCTTGGTAGGGCGAGTTCGTGAGCTTGCCCCAGGCGGTCTCGACCTGGACGCCCGCGGAGAGCTGGACGGCGGCGTCATGCGCCCGGATCGCGGCCGCCGCGTCGTTCGCCGCCTGGCGGACCGCGGCGTGGAGCGGCCCGGGCGAGATGGCGAGGATCAGGTGGGTCTCGAGCAGGACGCCGGGCGACGACGAACGCTTGCCGCAGGCGCCAAGCATGAGCGCCACGAACCCGAGTGCGAGTCAGGGGCCCTTCGCGCGACCTGGGGCGCTCATGCTCGACTCTCGCTCCGCGTGCCCGTCGAGCGGCGCTTGAGCGCGAGTGCGGGGAACTCGACCAGGTGCCAGGAGAGCGCAGCCAGCACGAGCGAGACCGGCGCGGCCATCGCCATGAGCTCCAGCGGCGACGCCTCCGGCCGGCGGAGCATGACCGCCTGCTGGATCGGGAACTGCCAGAGATAGAAGCCGTACGAGTAGTCGCCGATCCGGTTGTAGAGACGCACCCGCCCCGCGGGGACCAGCGCGAGCCACAACACGACGTAGCCGAGCGCGAGCGGGTAGAGTGCGTGCCACGCGCCGCCGAATCGCAGCGCCACTCCGAGCGCCACGACTGCGCCCGCGAACAGTGGGGCGCGAAGTGACACGCGCTCGCGCATGAGCTGCAGCGCGCCGGCGGTGAAGAACAGCGCGGTCAGCCGCAATCCCTGCACGACCTCGAACCTGGACGAGAGCGCGAACGCCTCGTTCACGCCGTGGCCCAGCGCGGCCGTCGCGGCGCCGGCCAGCACCACCAGACGGAGCCTCGCCACGTTCGCCGGGCCGCGCGCACGCAGGAAGGTCGAGCCGAGGAACGCGAGCAGCACGTACATCGTGAGCTCCCACGGCAACGACCACAGCGCGCCATTGACCGTGGGCCCGCCCGGGTTCCCGAGGTAGACGCCCGGCAGCCACCAGCGCACGCCGAGCGGCCAGGTCACCGAGTTCTGGAGTGCGAAACGCCAAGTGTCCCACGCCGCGAGGTAGCGTGTCAGGGGCAGGGTGGTGACGAGCGGGCCGAGCACGAATGTGGTGCCGATCGCGGACGCGATGAGCGCGGGGAAGATGCGCAGCGCGCGCGCTCGCGCGAAGTCGGTGAGCGTGTCTCGGGCGACTAGGCTGCCGGTGACGAGGAATCCGCTCACGACGAAGAACACGTCCACACCCAGGTGACCGAGCGAGAAACCGGCGAAGCGTTCGAGTGGCTCACCCGGCGTGGCGGTGAGCGGCCAGGAGTGGCTCACGAGCACGAGGCTCGCGGCAAGGAAGCGGACGAGGTTGAAGTTGTTGTCGCGCCCGCGCGCGTTCGAGTCGAGTGTTGCGGCGGCGGCCCGCAGCGGGCGCGGCGAATCAGCGCTCACGACGGGTCCCGTGCGTCGCCGCTCAGATGTGGATCTCTTCCTTGCCCGGCTTGGCGTCGAACTCGCGCGGAACCGCCTCGAGGGAATCGGGGCGGCCGAACACTCGCGTCGTGGGATCCAGGGGTCGGCCGGGATGGGTGTTGCAGTACTCGGTCGGTTCGGCGCCCTCCTCGTACATCTCGTTGGACGGGCTCGGGCACTGATCGGTCGCGAGCATGCCCGTCTCGGCGCAGACCAGGCGGCTGATCGTCCCGGACGGCATAGGGAAGTCCTCCACCGACTTGCCCCGCGTGGCGCCCATCATGATCTCGGTCCAGATCGGCAGCGCCGCGCGCGCGCCCGTCATCCCCGGTCCGATCGACTTTTTCTCGTCGTAACCCACCCACACGCCCACGGCGACACTCGGGACATAGCCCACGAACCAGGCGTCCATGTACTCATCCATCGTTCCCGTCTTGCCAGCCGCCGGGATGGTGAACCCTGCGGCGCGAGCCGGGAAGCCCGTGCCGTGATCCATGACCGACTCCAGCATGCTGGTCATGATCGCGGCGGTGGCCTCGGAGAGCACCTCGAACGGCCGCGCCGTGCTGCGCTCGAGCTCGCGACCGTCCTTGTCCACCACTTTCAGGATGTAGACCGGTTCGTTGCGCACGCCGCGATTGGCCAGCACGGAGTAGGCGGAGGTGAGCTCGAGCAGGTTCACCTCGCTCGAACCCAGCGCCAGCGACAGGTTCTGCCCGAGCGTGCTCTTGATGCCCATGCGGCGTGCGTAGCTCGCGACGAGCGACGTGCCCACTTTGCGCAGCAGCTTGATGGCCGGGATGTTCACGGACTCCTGCAGCGCGTAGCGTAGCGTGATCGGTCCGCGGAACTTGCGGTCGTAGTTCTGCGGCTCGTACGGCTTGCCCTCAGCGCCGGGGAACGTGACGGGCTCGTCCACGATCACGTCCGTGGGCTTGAAGCCATTGTCGAGCGCTGCCGCGTACACGAACGGCTTGAACGACGAGCCCGGCTGGCGCAGCGCCTGCACGGCGCGGTTGAAGTTGCTCTCGTTCCAGTCGCGGCCGCCGGACAGCGCGCGCACCGCGCCCGTGCGCGGATCCAGCGCCACGACGGCGCCCTGCAGGTAGGGCGGGCGCGTGCCTGGCGCGATCTTCCCGTCCTTGACAGCCGTCTCGTACACCGCACGCGTGCGCTTGAGCTTCATGTCCTTCTCGAGCTGGGTGAGCTGGCGCTCGAGCGCCTTGTCGCACAGCACCTGAAGGTCGGCATCGAGCGTCGTGTACACCTTGAGCCCGCCCTCATACACGGCGTTCGAGCCGTACTTCTCGTCGAGATTCAGGCGCACCATCTCGACGAAGTAGGCGGCGCGGTCGTTGGTGTAGCGCGTCGTCGTCACGCCCAGCGGCGCCGCCATGGCGCGGTCGAACTCCACCTGCGTGATGGCCTTGGTCGCGAGCATGTTGCGCAACACCTTCGCGCGGCGGGCCTGGGCGGCGGCCGGCTTGCGCCGCGGCGAGTAGACCGTGGGGTTCGCGGGGATGCCCGCGATGAGCGCGCACTCGGGCAGCGTCAGCTCGGCGAGCGGCTTGCCGAAGTAGGTCTTGGCCGCCGACTCCACGCCGTAGGCACCTTCACCGAAGTAGATCTGGTTGAAGTACAGCTCGAGAATCTGGTCCTTGGAGTACGTGCGCTCGAGGTCGATCGCGAGCACCAGCTCCTTGAGCTTTCGGGTGAACGACTTCTCGTACATGTTGAACAGGTTGCGCGCGAGCTGCTGCGTGATCGTGCTGCCGCCCTGCGCGCGGCGCATGTGCATGACGTCCGTGACCACGGCGCGTCCGACGCCCCACAGGTCCACGCCCCAGTGCTTGTAGAAGTTGCGGTCCTCGGTCGAGAGCGTGGCGTTCACGAGGTGGCGCGGGATGTTCTTGAGCGGCACGACCGAGCGGTTCTCGCGATAGAACTCGTGGAGCACCTTGCCCCGCGCGTCGTACACCGTGGTCTTCACCGGCGTCTCGATCGCCGTGAGCTTCTCGGGCGAGGGCAGGTCGCTGCGCAGCCACTGGACGAGCCCGAATACCACGCCGGCGGATCCGAAGATGCCGATGAGCACCATCTGGAAGAAGAACCGCCACGGGAAGCGGCGCGCCGCTCTCATGGCAGGCTGCACCATGTCGCTTGCCGTGCTCCTTTCCAGTCGCCAATCAGGAGGCGTCATCGGAGGGGGACCTTTCGATGACGC
>JAHFBX010000041.1 GCA_023249815.1 Candidatus Eiseniibacteriota bacterium | reverse complement strand
GTGACACGCGCGATCGAGGTGGAACCGCGCGTTCGTGAGCGGCAGCCGTCGAGCGCTCAGCGGCCGGCGACGCGTACGCGCTCGGATTCCTCCAGAGACAACTTCCGCGCCTGCGGATCCGCCGCGACGGGGTACTGCCCGGTGAAGCACGCGCGGCAGAACCGGCGCGGCTCGCGCTCGGTCGCGAGCATCCCCTCGAGCGACAGGTAGCCGAGCGAATCCACGCCCAAGTACTCGCGGATCTCGACCACGGTCTTCAACGCGCCGATGAGCTCGCGCCGGCTCGGCGTGTCGATGCCGTAGAAGCACGGGTGCGTCACCGGCGGTGATCCGACGCGGAAGTGCACCTGCGTGGCGCCGGCGCGGCGCAGCAGCCGCACGAGCTTCCGGCTCGTGGTGCCGCGGACGATGGAGTCGTCCACGACCGCGACGCGCCGCCCGGCGAGCACCTCGGCGACCGGGTTGAACTTGACCCGCACGCCGAAGTCCCGGCCGGGCTGGTTCGGCTGGATGAACGTGCGCCCGACGTAGTGGTTGCGGATCAACCCCAGCTCGTAGGGGAGCCCGGACTCCTCGGAGAAGCCGAGCGCGATGGAATTGCTCGAGTCCGGCACGGCGATGACGAGGTCGGCGTCCGCGGGATGTTCGCGTGCGAGCTGCTGGCCGAGCCGGCGTCGCACGCGGTCCACCGTCTCGCCGAACACGACGCTGTCGGGCCGCGAGAAGTAGATGTGCTCGAACACGCAGTGCTGGAGTGGCTCGGCCGCCGGCAGAACGCGTCGCGAGCGGAGTCCGTGCGGGTCGAGCGTCACCATCTCGCCAGGTTCCACCTCGCGCAGGAACTCCGCGCCGACCAGGTCGAGCGCGCACGTCTCGCTCGCGACGACGTAGCCGTCACCCAGGCGTCCGAGGCAGAGCGGCCGGAAGCCGTGCGGATCGCGCAGCGCCACCACGGCGTGTTCCGTGAGCACGACGAGCGAGTAGGCGCCCTTCACCTGTCGCGCGGCTTCGGCGAGCGCTTCCTCGACCTGCTGCGAGCCGGACAGCGCCATCAGGTGCAGGAACACCTAGGTGTCGAGCGTGGTCTGGAAGATGGAGCCCGACTCCTCGAGTCCGGCGCGCAGCTCGCGCGCGTTCGTGAGGTTTCCATTGTGGGCGAGCGCGAGCGAGCCCCCTCGATAGACGACGCGCAGCGGCTGCGTGTTCTCGAGCGTCAGGCCGCCCGCCGTGGAATAGCGGTTGTGCCCGATCGCGAGCTGGCCGGGGACGTTCTCGAGCTGGGCGTCGCGATACACATCCGCCACCAGTCCGATGCCCTTCGTGACGTGGAACATGGCGCCGTCGCTCGCCACGACACCGGTCGCCTCCTGCCCGCGATGCTGCAGCGCATGCAGCCCGAGCGCAGTGATCGCGGCCGCCTGTGGCACGCCGACGGCGGCGAACACTCCGCACTCCTCGTGCCAGCCCTTGCCCGGGTGTGCGCCGCTCATGCGTTCCTCCCCTTTGCGCCCTGCTCGGGCGCCGTCAACCACGGCCACGGCGGGGACCCGCCGCTGCCGGGCCGCCAGTCCTGGAAATGGGGATTGCACAACAGGCCGGTCGCGCGGTCCTCGACGGCCGCGAGCGACTCGCTCTCGCGCGCCGCGTCCACTCCGGGTTCGAATCGAAGCGCCCATGCCAGGCCTTCACGCACCTCGACCTTGTGACCGGTCTCGTGGCGCCACCATCGTTCGGCGGCCGGCCGGCGCTCGAGCCCGCGGTCCAACACGAGCACGAGTGACTCGTCTCGGTCGAACGGCGCCGCCTCCGAGGCCGACATGCGAACGGTGCAGCGCTCCTTGGCCGGATTATAGAACCGTGTCGACCGATGCAACAGTGCCTTGGCTGCCTGGGCGTCGGGCAGCGTCCCCGTCAACTCGAAGACGCGCACGCGGCGAAGCGCCTGGAGCCGAGCGCCCGCCGCGAGGCGAGCGTGCGCCACCTCGTGGGCGCTCGTGGCTTCCACGTCCTCGGCACGGAGCTCGACGAACGCCTGGAGCATTCCGGTGTTCGCGCTCATCGATCCGGTCCCCGGCGCGTGCTCAGCATGCGACCCCCAGGTGGCGAGCCAGGCCGCGGAACAGCTCGAGGCCAGGGCCATCACCCCATGACGAACCATCCGCCGCAGCGAACGCCGCGTCGCGCCGGCGGCCCCACTCGCCCCCGATCGAGCGCGACACGGAGCCCAGGTCCGCGGCGCGCTCAGGATGCGGCATCAACGCGAGCACGTTCCCGCGTTCGTTGCAGAGCCCGGCCACGGCCTCTTCGGATCCGTTCGGGTTGTCGGGGTGGTTCGCGGCGGGCTGGCCCGCGGGCGTGGCGTAGCGAAACGGCGCTTGGCCGGCCTCGACGAGTTTCGCGATCCGCCGCCGCTTGGCGGACGTGAACCGCCCCTCGGCGTGCGCGACCGGCAGCGGCAGCAGCGTGCCAGGGGTCAGGCCGCGCGTGAACACACACGCGGTCTCCTCGACGCGGCACCACACCCAACGCGTGTAGTAGCCGGCGCGGTCCGGCATGCGATTGCGCGCCAGCGCCACCTCGACGTGGCCGCCGCCGGGCACGAGCCCGGCCTCGACCAGCACCTGCGCGCCGTTACATATGCCGAGCACGGGCGCGCCCGCCTCGGCACGCCCTGCGAGCGATTCCACGAGCGGATCCTTCGCCGCGAGCGCGCCGGCGCGCACGCGGTCCTGGTAGGAGAAGCCCCCGGGCAGGACGAACGCGTCGAAGTCGGCGAGCTCGCGCGGGGTGCGGGTCCAGCGGAAGATCTCGGTCTCGAGCCCGACCCGGGCGAGCGCACGCGCCGTCTCGTGTTCGCAGTTGACGCCCGGGAGCTGCAGCACCGCCACGCGCGCGCCGTTCACACGCCCTCCTCGTTCCACACCCGGCGCAGGCCCTGGCCCGACGCGTGGGCCAACTCCGCCACACTCCACGACAGCGTCTCCCCTCCCCGCAGGCGCACGCGCAGCATGGGCTGGTGTCCCACCGTTCCCACCGGCCACGCCACGAAGCCGCGGTCGCGCGCGGCCTGCGACAGGCGTGCGAGTCGCTCGAACGGCACCTCGTAGACGATCGCGGGCCGCTCGCAGAACAGCGCCACGGCCGGGTCCACCTCGAAAGGTTCCAAATCCACCTCCGCACCGAGCACCGCGTCGTCCGCCGCGCCGAGCAGCATCTCGGTGAGCGCCACCGCGAGCCCGCCGTCCGAGACGTCGTGCGCGGCGACGGCCCAGCCACCTTCGGCCACCGCCACGGCCAGCTCTTGCAGGCGGGCCTCCCGCTCGAGGTCGAGCGGCGGCGGTGGACCCCCTCGCTCGCGCAGCACGTCGCGCCGGTAGGTCGAGCCGTCCAGGCCGTCACGGTCGTCCCCGACCAGCACGAGCACATGCCCCGCCGCGCGCGCGCCAAGGCCCAGGGCGCGCGAGACGTCGGCGATCACGCCCGCGCACATGACGATCGGCGAGGGCGGGATGGTGGCGCGACCCACCTGGTTGTAAAGGCTCACGTTGCCGCTCACGAACGGCAGCGGCGCCCCCGGCGTGGCGAGACCGCCCAGGGCTTCCGCCGCGCGCGCGAGCCCGGCGAGCGTGTCCTCGAGGTCGCCCATGACCTCGGCGTCTTCCGGGTGCCCGAAGTTCAGGCAGTCGGTGAGCGCCCACGGGCGAGCCCCCACGACGGCCACGTTGCGCGCCGCCTCGGCCACGGCGTGCTCCGCGCCTCGCGCGGCGTCGCCCTCGCACCAGAACGGGTTCCCCGCGACGCCGAATGCCACGCCCATCGCCCGCTCCGGGTGGACGCGCAGCACCGCGGCGTCGCCCTCGCCGGCTCGAAGCCACGTGCGTCCCTGCACGTCGCCGTCGTAGTGACGGCAGAGGTACTCGCGCGAGCCGGCGTGCAGGCCCGCGAGCAGGGTGAGCAGCGCCTTCCGCGTGTCGAGCGCACGTCGCCTCGCGCGCGGCGGTTTCGCGCGCTCGTGCTTCGCGGACGCCCGTTCGATCCGCCGGCCGGCGGTGATCGCGTCCACCTCGCAATCCACGAGCGTCTCGCCGTGCCAGCGCACGGTGTAGCGACGCTCCGGAATCGCACGGCCGATGACGCGTGCCCCGGCGCCCGGGTGGACGCTCGCGAGCGCGAACTCCCGCTCGTAGACGTCGCAGAGCTCCGCGGCGAACGACTCGGGCACGACCCAGCAGTAGCGCTCCTGCGTCTCGGCGCAGAGCAGCACCTCCGGCGGCAGCTCGCGCGCGACACGATGCGCGAGTTCGAGCGACAGCTCGGCGCCGCAGCCTCCAGCGGCGGCCAGCTCGCTCGTGGCGCACGCGATGCCACCCGCGCCCAGGTCCTTGAACCCGCACGACAGTCCCCGCTCGCGCACCCGGCGGAACACCTCGTATGTGGCCACGTTCAGCACGCGCTTCAGGAACGGGTCCGGCAGCTGCACCGCGCCACGCTGGTCCGAATCGGAGAGCTCGCCCGAGGCGAATGCCGCGCCGCCGAAACCGCTCTCGTCGGTGGGCTTCCCGACCAGTACGAACGCCCACGGCCCCGGTCCCTCGGGCACACGGCTGCGGATCACCCCGGTGGCCGGCGCGAACCCCACGGCCATGGCGTTCACGAGGCAGTTCTGGTCGTAGCCGGTGTCGAACACGGTGTCGCCGCCCAGGTTCGGCACGCCGAGCGCGTTGCCATAGGACGCGATACCTTCGACCACGCCGCGCATGACGTCACGCGCGTGCACGCCGGAGCGCGGGTCGCCGAAGCGCAGGCAGTCCAGCACGCCCACCACCTCTGCCCCCATGCAGACGATGTCGCGCACGATGCCGCCGACGCCGGTCGCCGCACCTTCGACGGGAAGCACCTGGCTCGGGTGGTTGTGGCTCTCGTGGCCCAGCACCAGCACGGTGTCGTCGCACGGCGCCGGAAGTGCCACCACGCCCGCGTCCTCGCCGGGACCGATCAGCACCTGGGGCGCCCAGGTCGGCAGGCGCTTCAGGAGATGGCGCGTGCTCTTGTACGAGCAGTGCTCGCTCCACAGGATGCCGAACAGCACCGCCTCGGCCCAGCGCGGAGGCCGGCCAAGCTGCGCGGAGAGCAGCGTGACCTCGTCGGGCTCGAGCGAGACGCCGTGAGCGCGAAGCCTCGCCGACACCGCGGCGGGGTCGGCCGCCTCCTCGCGCGTCCATGCCTCGCGGCCCGCCAGAAGCACGCTCACGCGAGCGGCTCCTCGGCGCGCGCGAAGATCGCGTCGACATGCCGAAGGTGGTAGCCGAGATCGAAGCACTCCGCGAGCTGTGCTTTCGTGAGCCGGCCGGTCACGGCCGGATCGGTGGCGAGCGCCTCCCGGAATGGCGTGCCGCCGTCGAACGCCGTCATCGCATGGCGCTGGACGATGCGGTACGCCTCGTCACGCCGCAGGCCGGCGCCGGTGAGCGCCAGTAGCACCTGCTGCGAGTGCACGAGCCCGCCGCCGGCTTCGAGATTCGCGAGCATGCGCGCCTCGTGGACGCGCAGGCCTTCGAGCACGTGGGCGAGGTCGTGCGCCATGAAGTCGGCGGCGAGGAACGCGTCGGGGATCGCGACGCGCTCGACAGACGAATGACTGATGTCGCGCTCGTGCCACAGCGGCTGGTCCTCGAGCGCCGCGACGGCGTAGCCGCGCAGCAGCCGCGCCATGCCCGAGACGCGTTCGCAGCGCACCGGGTTTCGCTTGTGCGGCATCGCCGAGGAGCCCTTCTGGCCCTCGGCGAAGGGCTCCTCGGCCTCGCGCACCTCGGTGCGCATCAGGTGCCGCACTTCGACCGCGATCTTGTCCATCGTGCCGCCCAGTATCGCGATCGCGCACGCGAGCGCGGCGTGGCGGTCGCGCTGCACGACCTGGTTCGCGACCGGCTCGGGCTCGAGCGAGAGCCGCGCCAGCGCGCGAGTCTCGAGCTCCGCATCCAGGTGGGCGAGTGTTCCCACGGCGCCACTCATCTTGCCCACCGCACACTCCGCGAGTGCGGCCTGCAGCCGGTCGAGCCCGCGGCCCAGCTCCTCCGACCACAACAGCGCCTTGAGCCCGAACGTGATGGGCTCCGCGTGCACGCCGTGCGAGCGCCCGACCATCGGCGTGCGGCGATGGCGCTGGGCGAGCGCCCACGCCGCGCGGCGTAGGCGCTGGAGCTGGGTCGCGAGCACGCGGCCGGCCTCCTGGATCTGGCACGCGAGCGCCGAGTCCACCAGGTCCGAGGACGTGAGCCCGACGTGGAGATGCCGCGCGTCGTCGCCCGCCGTCTCGGCGACCATGCTCAGGAACGCGATGACGTCGTGATGCACCTCGGCCTCGATCTCGAGCATGCGTGCGCCGTCCAGGCGCGTGCGGGCACGGATCCGCTCGACGGTGCCGGCCGGCACGTCGCCACGCTGCTCGCGTGCGGCGGTGGCGGCGAGCTCCACTTGCAGCCACCATTCCAGCCGGCGCGCGTCGCTCCACACGGACGCCATCTCGGGTCGACAGTAGCGTTCGATCATCAGCGCTGCGGCGCCTCCTCGAGCGTCAATGACATCGTGCGAGCCCTGCCGTCGCGTTCGATCTCGAGCGTCAGGCGGTCCCCGACCTGCGCGCCGTAGATGCTGCTCTGTGCGTCTTCGACGTCGTTGGTGACGCGGCCGTTCACCTTGCGGATGCGGTCCAGCGGCCGCACGCCGGCGCGGTCGGCGGGGCCGCCCTTGTCCACGCCCGAGACGACGAGCCCTCCCGCCTCGGCCCAGCCGAGCCGCTGCGCGACACCCTCGGTCACGGCCTGCACCGCCATGCCGGGCCACGCGACGCGCACGCGGCCATAGCGACGCACCTCGGCGAGCACGCGCTTGGCGAGGTTGATGGGGATCGCGAACCCGAGGCCGATCGAGCCGCCCGTGCTCGTGAAGATGAACGTGTTGACGCCGATGACCTCACCGTCCGCGTTCACGAGCGCGCCGCCGCTGTTGCCGGGATTGATCGAGGCGTCGGTCTGGATCATGTTCTTGTACATGCCGGACGGCGTCGCCTCGGCCTTGATGTCGCGACGCGTCGCGCTCACCACCCCGGCGGTGACCGTGGGCTGCGGGTCCTCGAGCAGATAGCCGAACGGATTCCCGATCGCGATCGCCCACTCGCCCACGACGAGCGAGTCGCTGTTCCCGAGCGGCGCCACGGGCAGGCGCTCGGCCGGGATCTGCAGCACGGCGAGGTCGTAGACCGGCGAATCGCCGAGCAGCTTGGCGTTGAAGTGCCGGCCGTCGGGCAGATTGACGCGGATCTCGTCGGCGTTCCGCACGACGTGCGAGTTCGTGACGACGATGCCCGCGGCGTCCACGATGACGCCCGAACCCAGCCCCGGCACGCGCTCGCGATAGACGCTCGGTGGAAAGAATCGCTCGAAGAACTCGTCGCGGAACGGCAGTCCGAACGGATCGGCGCGCACCACGCGCGTGGTCACCACGCTCACCGTGACCACGGCCGGGCTCACGCGCGCCGCCGCGGTGACGATGGCGGTGCGGCGCGTACGCGAGAGCTGGTCCGGGTCCACGCGGGCCGGTCTGCTGCGCGGCCCGCCGCGCTCGGCACCGCTCGTGGCGGCGACGCCGAGCGCCACGCCCACAACGAACAACACGATGGGCCACGCGCGTCTCATCCCACCACCTCCCCCGCGTAGCACACCTGCTCGAGCGAAAGTCCCTCGGGCGGCGCCGTGACCCCGCCGCGCGAGCGGTCGCGCGAGTCGAGCACGGCACGCATCGCGGCGCCGGGATCCGGCGTGCCGGCCACGGCGAGCGCAGTGCCGACCAGGTTCCTCACCATGTGATAGAGGAAATGGTCAGCCATGACGTCGAACGCGGCCCCGCCCTCCCACGCCGACCAGCGGGCGCGCAAGACGTGGCACACGGGATCCGCCGGCGAACTGCCCACGGCCTGGAACGCGGAAAAGTCGCGCGTCCCCGTGAGCGGCTCGGCCGACGCCTGCAGCGCCGCGAGCGGCGGCAGCCGGCCGGGCGCCCACGCGTGGCGCTCGCGCAGCAGGTCGGGATGGGCGAGCAGCCGGTACTCGTAGCGGCGCGCGATCGCGGAGTGGCGCGCGTGGAAGCCCTCGGGGCGCTCGTCGGCCGCCACGACGCGCACATCCCGCGGCAGCTCGCGATTGACGAGCGGCGGGAACGCTCGCGCCGGCAGCGTCGTAGCATGGGAGAACGATGCCACCTGCCCGCGTGCATGAACGCCGGCGTCGGTGCGACCCGCGCCGGCCACCGTCACCGTGTCGTCCTCGAGCACGCGTCCCAGCGCCGCCTCCAGTTCACGCTGCACCGTGCGATGGCCCGGCTGACGCTGCCAGCCGTGGAATCCGGTGCCATCGTATGCCACCGTCATGCGAATCGTACGTGTGGCGCTCAACGCGTCCCGGCCGTGACGCCGGCGAGCCGCTCCGCGATCTGCACGGCGTTCAGGGCTGCGCCCTTGCGCAGGTTGTCCGACGAGAAGAAGTACACCAGGGAACACTCGTCGAAGGGATCGCGGCGCGCGCGCCCGACCAGCACGTCGTCCTCTCCCGCCGCTTCGAGCGGCGTCGGGTAGCGCTCCGCCTTTGGCTCGTCCACGACGCGCAGGCCGGGTGCCGCCTGCCACGCCGCGCGCGCCGCGGCGGGATCCACCGCGCGGTCGAACGTGACGGTCACCGCGGCCGAGTGCCCGACGCGCACCGGCACGCGCACCGCGGTGGGCGTCACCGCCAGGTCCGGGCGATCCAGCATGCGGCGAGTCTCACCCACGATCTTCCGCTCCTCACCCGTCCAGCCGTCGGCGTCGAAGTGGTCGATGTGCGGCAGCACATTGAACGCGAACGGCGCGCGGCCATCCGCGCGCGGCGGCGGCGCGCCGTCCAGCCCGCTGCGGACGCCGCGCTCGAGCTCGTCCAGCGACTCCTGCCCCGCGCCCGAGACCGATTGGTAGCTCGCGAGCACCACCTTCACCATGCGCCCGAGACGCGCGAGCGGCGCCAGCGTCACGACGAGCGGGATCGCGACGCAATTGCCGTTCGCGACCACGCCGGGCCGTGCATCGAGCAGGGCTCCGTTCACCTCGGGCACGACGAGCGGCACGTCGGGGTGCATGCGAAGCGCGCTCGAGTAGTCCACGACGATGCTGCCCGCGTTCCGCGCCACCGGCATCCACTCGCGCGAGAGATCGGCCGCGGTGGCGAACAGCGTCAGCCAGACGCCGTCGAACGCGCGTTCCGAGACCGCCTGTACGGGCACGTCGCGGCCGCGGAAGCGGAGCGTGCGCGACGCGGACCGATCGCTCGCGAGTAGCCGCAGCTCGTCCAGAGGGAACGCGCGCTGCTCGAGGATCGCAAGCGTCGTGCGGCCGACCAGGCCCGTGGCGCCGAGGATGGCGACGGTGCGGCTCACGCTCCATCCCGCGCAGTCGTCCCCACCCACCGCGTCATGGCGCGGGAAGTACCGAGGAGTTCCGGCGGAACCGGCGACACGATTGCGGGTCTCCGTGGAGGAAGGTCCGACCGATCGTGAGGAAGTCCGCAATCTAGCGGCGCGACGCGGCAGCGTCAACGCCGTGACACGGTTTCGTCAACGCCGGAGGGGACGTTGCGCGCGTGTCCGCGTCAGGCCGCGCGTGGCGGCCGTCGCCACGGTGCGAGTGCGAACAACAGCACGAGCAGCGCGGCTCCAAGCCCCGGCCAGTCCCCGAACCGGGTGAACGGCGTGCGTGCTCCCGCAGCCGGCATGCGCGCGAGCAGTACGCGCGACTCGAAGACGGGAAGTCGCGCCGTGGTCACGCCGTACGCATCGATCACCGACGTGATGCCGGTGTTCGCACAGCGCAACAGCGGCACGCGATGCTCAACGGCGCGAAACGGCGCCATCGCGGCGTGCTGCACGAGCGCAGCACCGTTGCCGAACCACTCGTCGTTCGTGACGTTCACGAGCGCGCGCGCGCCTGCGAGCACGTCCTGCCGCGCGAGGTCGGGGAAGATCGACTCGAAGCAGATGAGCACCGCCAGCGGCTGGTCGGCGCCCGCGGGGCCCGGGAACAGCACGGTGGTCTGTCCCGGACTCCACTCCGCCTGTCCGAGATCCCACCGACCCAGCGCGGGGAACCAGCGCTGGAACGGCACTCGCTCGCCGAACGGCACCAGGTGACGCTTGGCGTAATAGCACGACAGCGAGCCGTTCGGGTACCACTCGCCGGCCGCATTCCAAGTCAGAGGTTTGCCGTCGGGCCCGAATGTCCAGTGCGCGAAGCCCATGAGCACCGGCGCGCCGAGCCTCGCCGCGAGGCGCGCCACGGCCACGGACTGGATCGGGTTCCGCCGCAGGTAGGTGCCGGTCGCGGTCTCGGGCCACAGCACGAGCCGGGGCCTGGCGCGCGCCACCGAGTCCGAGAGCGCGATGAACTGGTCGAGGATCTGCTGCTGGTGCGTGCCCGCCCACTTGATCTCGCCGGGGATGTTGCCCTGGACGAGCGCCACCACCGGCCCGGCCGGCGCGGCACGCCGCGAGAGTTCGAGTGAGCCCCACGCGTAGGGCGCCGCGAACAGCAGCAGCACCGTGGCGCCGGTCGTGAGTCCCTTCGAGCGCCACCACGCGACGAGCGACGCGTTCACGCACAGCAGCCACAGCGTCACCAGCGTGACGCTGCCGAGCGAGGCGAGCTGCAGGATGGGCAGCACCGCGTGTTGGGTGTAGCCCGGTTGGAACCACGGGAAGCCGAGGTCGCCGGAGCCGCGCAGCTCCTCGACGACGAGCAGCGCCAGCGCGAACGTCCAGCGCGCGGACACACCCGATCGCCGCGACAGCGCTCCCGCGAGCCAGGCCGCGAGTCCCCAGAAGCACGCGAGGTAGAGCGCCCCCAGGATCCAGCCCAGGTACTTGAGCCAGCCGATCGTGAGCGCGACGTCCGAGAGCAGCGCGATCCAGTGCGTCCCGATCAGGAAGAACGCCGCTCCCCCGACGTAGCCGAGCGAGAACCACGACCGCGGCCGACCTCGCTCGACACAGCGCTCGAGCGCCAGCAGCAGCGGCACGAACGCCACCCACGCGAGTTCGCCCGGCACCCCGGGCAGGAACGCCGCGCCGAGTACCACGCCCGACGCGGCGGCGAGTGCGAGCTCGCGGCCGTTGCCGGCCACGTCAGCCGACCTTCACTTCCCTGCCCTGCTCCGCACTTCGATAGATGGCGTCCATGAGTTGCATGACCGGGAGGATCTCGTCCGCGAGTCCCATCACGTGCTTGCCGCCGCGCAGCGAGTCGGCGAAGTGCTGGATCTGCGCTTCCATGGACTGGCGGTACTGGTTGCGCGACGTCTCGAGCGTGGGCGTCACGTTCACGAGCGTGCCGTGCATGCCCTTGTGCACGCGAAACGGGTTCAGGAGCGCAGCACCTCCCGAGCCGAACAGGTTCAGGTAGGCGAAGTCCTTCTCCATGAGCAGGCCCCAGGTGAGTTCCAGCGTCAGCGTCGCGCCGGACTCGAGCCGCAGGAACGCGGTGGCGGAATCCTCCACCTCGCCCTTCTTCAAGCGATGCACGCTCGCCGTGACCGAGCTCACCGTGGGATCGCCCAACACCCACAGCGCGAGATCGAGCATCTGGAAGCCCAAGTCCAGCACGACGCCGCCGCCGGACTCGCGCTTCTGCGCACGCCACTCGTCGGAGTCCCATTCGGTCTTCTGGCGGAGCCAGCCGCCCTTGGCGAGGAAGATCTCGCCCAGGTCGCCCTTGTCCACGAACTTGCGCAACAGCTGCGCGTCGGGGCGGAAGCGGTGTTGGAGCGCGCACATGAGCAGGCGGTCGGCCTTCTTGGCCGCCTTCGCCATGGCCGCGGCTTCGTCGCCGCTGCGCGCGAGCGGGCGCTCGCACAGCACGTGCTTGCCCGCATCGAGCGCCGCCACCGCCATGGGCGCGTGCAGGTAGTTCGGCGTGGTCAGGTCCACCGCGTCGATGGCGTCGTCGGCGAGCAGCTCCTCGAGGCGCGAGTAGGACGTGGGCACGCCCCACTTGGCGGCGACGCGCGCGGCCTTCTCGGGGTCGCGGTCGCAGAGCGCGACGAGTTCCACGTCCTCGAGTTTCTTGAGCGCGGGCAGGTGGTTCACCTGCGCCGCGGCTCCCACACCCACGAGTGCGACCTTGAGCGTCTTCTTCGCCACGCGGCCTCCGGTCACGGCATTGCGATCGGGATGTCCCGCGCCCTTGCCAGGCGGGGCGACACGACCCGGGCACGCTAGTGAGCGTGCCCGTCATCGTCAAGCGTCGCCGGCGTACCGAGCCCGTAGCGCCGGAGCTTCTTCAAGAGTCCCTGGCGCGAGAGCCCCAGCGCGCGCGCCGCCTGCGTCTTGTTGCCCTGCGTGCGACGCAACGTCTCGCGCAGTCGGCGCTCTTCGAGCGCACGTGTCTCGGCGTGAAGCCCGGAGCCTTCCGCGACGGTCTCCGCGAATGGCGCGTCGGGCCAGTGTTCCCCACCCACGAGCGTCCGGGCCCCCGAGACAGCCACGGCAAACGCGCACGCGTTCGAGAGCTCGCGCACGTTGCCGGGCCAGGCATGCCGCAGCAGCCGGTCGGCGAGATCGGGTGCCAGTTCCGGGGCCGGGCACCCGGCGCGCGCCGCGGCGCGGGCCAGGAAGTGCCGCGCGAGCAACAGCACGTCCCGCCCGCGCTCGCGCAGCGAGGGGAGGCGCAGCCGCACCGCCGCCAGCCGGAAGAACAGGTCGGCGCGAAAGCCGCCGCTCGTCACGACCCGCTCGAGCGGCCGGTGCGTGGCCGCGATGACGCGGACGTCCACGCGGCGGGCGCGCGAGTCCCCGACGCGGCGCGCCTCGCCCTCCTGGAGCACGCGCAGGAGCTTCATCTGGAGGAGCGGACTCGCGTCCCCGATCTCGTCGAGGAACAGCGTGCCGCCCTCCGCGGCCTCGAACAGCCCGGTGCGATCCAGGATAGCGCCCGTGAACGCACCGCGCGCGTGTCCGAACAACTCGCTCTCGATCAACGTGTCGGGCGTGGCGCCGCAGTTCTGCGCCACGAACGGCTGGCGACGGCGCGGCGAGAGCACGTGCAGCGCGCGCGACACCACCTCCTTG
>JAHFBX010000303.1 GCA_023249815.1 Candidatus Eiseniibacteriota bacterium | reverse complement strand
CCCAATCCGAATCGTAGGGCCCCACCAGCTCCACGCGTAGCGTGTCGCGCGCGCGCGGTGACGCGTGCAGGATCCGCTCGAGCGCCTTCAATAGCGTTCCCATGTCGTCCATGAGCGAGAGCGTGCCCGTGAACGCCACCCGGAAGTTCGACACGTCCGGATTCGGCACCGGGCCCGTGACCGGCTCGAATCCGTTCGGCAGATGCAGCAGTCGCCGCGGCCTACCCACGACGCGCGAGGCGAGTTCCCGTTCGTGCGTCCGCGACGCGGTGAGCACCAGGTCCGCGCTACCCGTGACGCTCGCCTGCATCGCGGCGTGGCGTGCCGCGTGCCACGAGGTTGGAGGCTTACGGAAGTGGAGCCCGATCCACGGATCGCGGAAGTCCGCCACCCACGGCAGTCCTGTCGCGCGCTTCAGCTCGAGCGCGGCGAGGTGGGCGCTGTCGGGTGGCGAGCTCGACAACACGACGTGCACGTCGCCGCGCGACGCGCGCTCCGCCGCCACGCCGCGCGCCCGATGCGACCAGCCGGCGTAGGAGTCCGGCAGCAACCACCAGTCTGCGAGGGATCGGAGCGGCGCGAACGCAGCTCCGGAACGCCGGCCCGAGTCCGCCTTCCCGCGCAGGCGCAACCACGCCGCGAGCGCGCTGCCCCCGGTGACGCGTAACACCTCGGTCGCCGGCGGCACCTGCTCGAGCAGCGATTCGTCGCGCACCCAGTAGTCGTGTCCCCCCGCACACACGACGGTGCAGGCCCAACCGCGCGCCGGCAGGTGACGCACGAAGGACAGCACGCGGTGAACACCGCCCCCCGCGAGCGGCGGGAAGAACGGGGTGAGCACGAGCACGCGCCTCACGGCGACGGCTCCTCGGGCAGCGGCCGTCCCGCCACCACCGCTTCGAAGCAGCGTTCGATGCGCGCAAGATTCACCCGCCAGTCCCCTCGTGCGGCGATCACCCGCGCCGTGGCGTCACGCGCGGACGCGGCCCAGGTGGGGTCCTCGAGCGCGAAGCGCAGTTCGCGTGCGAGCGCCTGGGCGTCACCGACCGGGAACAGCCGCGCGCTCTCGCCCGGGCGCACCCACTCGCGATTCCCCTCGATGTCGCTCACCACCGGCACCGCTCCGGCCGCCATGGCCTCGAGCAGGGATTGCGAGGTGGAGTCGGAGCGCGACGCGGACACATAGACTTCCGCACGCGCGAGCCAGGACGCCAACTCCGCCGAATCGACGCGGCCGATGAATTGGTAGCGCCCGGCCGGGAGCCGCGCCGAGGCCCTGCGCTCGAGCTCTGGCCGGAGCGTTCCGTCGCCCGCGAACACGACGTGCGCATGTGGCAGACTCTCGAGCACTCGCGCAGTACCCTCGATCACCGAGAGCAGGTCGTAGATCCGCTCGTGCATGCGCGTGGACAGGATGAGCCCGCGCTCGCGCGTGCCGAACGGTCGGTAGAGCTCGCGGTCCACACCCCAGGGGATCGCGCGCACGCGCTCGGAAGACGCGCCGGCGCGACGGGCGGCCGCGGCCAGGTTCTCGGCGTCGCATAGCACGAGCGAGGCCCGTTCGAGTGCGAAGCGCGCGCGCATGCGCTGCCAGGGATCTCGGCCCGCTGCGAGCAGCAGGTCGCTGCCCCACGCCGTGATCGAGTAGGGACGCCGCCCCGCGAGCGCCGCCATGACGCCGTAGTTCGGGACGTAGTGCGCGTCCACGAGATCCGGCGCGAACGCGCGAAGCTCGCGCCTGAGCGCGGGAACTGCGAGCGGGTAGCGGATCACGCCAGGGAGGGGGGTTCGCGGCAGGGCCGTCGTGGAGAATCCGGCGGGCGGCCTCTCCAGCGAGAACAGTCGCACATCGTGTCCGCGTGAACGGAAGTGCCCCACCCAACGCCGCGTGTGAACGACGGAGGCGTTCGCGAGCGTCGCGATTCTCACATGGCCTCGCCGCGCGCCCGGCCGCGCCGTCGGAATGCCTGGGCGAGCGCGAGTCCGCGTCCCGCGAGCGAGGCGTTCCGCGAGTCGAGCCAGCGCACGGGGTAGTCGACGAGCGTCGCTCCCAACGCCGACTTGAACGCCGCGACCTGCGACAGACCGCCGCTCGCGCCCAGGTTCAGTCGCCGTCGGCCGCGTGCCGCGGCCCATTCGGCCACCCCCCACAGCAGGCGGACGAACGCGTTCACGCGCCGGCCCTCGGGACGAGTGCCGCTCCACCATACGAAGGTCTCGTGCGGTCCGTCGAGCGCGAAGGTCGCCGAGACAAGCTCGTGTCGCGAGCGCAGTGTGAACAGCCGGCCGACACGCGCCTCCGCGGGACCCGCTCGCAGCAGCCGGCTGCAGAGCTCGAGCGGCACCGGCCGATGACCGGGCCAATGCCGGGACTGGGCGAGGTGGAGCGCCTGCGCCTCCTCCAGCCCGACCGGGTCCTCGGCGAATGTGAACGGCTGCGCGAGCGCATGGTCGAGCGCCTGGCGCTGCTTCCGGTGGAGCTCCGAGCGAACGGCGTCGAGCCCCGCAGCGAGCGGCAGCACGGCGGTCGAGAACCGGCGCGTCTCCCCCGGTACCCGCGAGAGTGCGCTCGCGTCCGGGGCGGGACCTTCGGGACGGTAGAACGACCACTCCCCTCCCACTGCTCGCTCCTCGGCGGCGAGGTCCGCGAACGCGGCGCACAGCGCGTCGTCCGCGCGCGCGTGCTGGCCCGCGCGCGCGAGCGGTGGGGCGGGCAATAGCCACGGCAGCGCGTGCACCCAACGAAACGGCCCACGCCGCGAGATCACCAGCGGCGCTCCGCCTGCGAGCCCGCCGTCACGCAGCTCGAGGACTCGCCACTCGAACGCGGGCACGGCGGCGGCCATCGCTTCCCAGAGTTCAGGCCGGTGCGACGGGGATGCCGAGGGATCCGAGTCGAGCAGCGCGACCCAGCCTTCGGGCACGGTCGTGGAGACCCGGCGGGTGGATTCGGTCAACGCCAGCACCCTCGCGCGCCGCTTCTCGTCGACACGGCTCGGGCTCGCGGCCCGCGAGGGCCCACCGCCCGGGATCGGGCCACGCTACCGCAGCACCACGACGCGCGAGGTCGCCTCGGCACCGCCGCCCCGGACGCGAACGAAATAGATGCCGGGACCGACCCAGCGCTGGTCCAGGTCGCGTCCGCTCCAGAACACGTTCCCATTGCCCCCGATGCTGAAGCGGTGCACGACCCGGCCGGCGAGGTCGAAGACCTCACCGACGTAGGCGCTGGCCTGGCCCTCGAGGCGGAGCTCGAATCCGGCGCCCGTGAGCCATGCCGGGTTCGGGTAGAGCTTGACCCTGAGCGACGGCAGCTTCGGCTCGGGTGGTGGGAGGTACTCCGGATCGAATCGATTGACCCCGCTCGCCGTCGCGATCCACACCGCACCCGAGGGCTCGCAGTACACGGCGCGCACCTCGACGTCGGCGAGCGGCGAGTTGTCGGGCGTGTAGTCCACGGGCAGCCGGCCACGGCGGTGTACGCGCAGTCCGCCCGTCGTGCCCACGAACACGGTGCCGTTCGGCGCCACGGCGATCGGATGCATGCTCGCGAGCGCGGGCGGGCCGGCGATGTCGAGTTTCGAGACGAACGCGGCCGTGCTCTGGCGGTAACGGTAGAGACCGTCCGCGGCCAGCACCCATACGGAATCGCCACGAATGTCGATGCCGAACACATCGAGACGGTTCGTGCCTTCCACGTCCTTGAACGTGATCGCGTGGTGCAGGCTGTCCGCGACCCTGAACGTGGACAGGCCGGCGCTCGAACTGCCCTTGTAGCCCACCCACATGTAGTTGTCGCGGTCACACGCGAGCGCGCGGATGAGCCCGTTCCGCAGGCCAGGGTACGTCGTGTCGAAGTTGCGGATGAAGACACCGGAGGAGTCGTAGAGGTCGAGGCCGAGCGGATTGCCGATGTCCGAGCCGATCCGGTCGGAGTCGAGTCCAAACCAGCGCCCAGCTTGCGTCCCCTTCGTCGAGTCCGCGGCCGCCGTATGGATGGTGGAGTGCAGGTGCGCGCTGTCGGCGTTGCTGCTCGCGTAGAAGATGTTGTGGAACTCCGGCGGCGAGGCTTCGTCCCGGAACCTCGTGAGTGGTCCAGCCCAGTTCGCGATCCAGCGTGAGCCGAGCGGGTCGATGAGCATTCCGGCGGGGAAGTTCGGGAT
>JAHFBX010000302.1 GCA_023249815.1 Candidatus Eiseniibacteriota bacterium | reverse complement strand
CACGAGGTGCCGCACGTGCGCGCGCACGAGCTCGGCGAGAGGCCGGAAGTCCTGTCCCTTGTCGCGCCCGCCCGCGATCAGCACGACGCGTTCGGGAAAACTCTGCAGCGCCACGCGCAGAGAATCCGTGTTAGTGGCCTTGGAGTCGTTGACGAAGCGGACGCCCTGCAAATCGCCCGCGCTCTCCAGCCGGTGCTCGAGCCCGCGATACGCGCGCAGCACGCGCCGCAGCACGTCGGGCGTGGGCTCGAGCGGCAGCACCGTGGCGAGCGCGGCGAGCGCATTAGAGAGATTGTGTGGGCCGGGCAGGCGCACCTCGGAGCGCGGCATCAACCGCTCCCGCCCGCCACGACGCGCGAGCACCAGTTGTCCGTCCTCGAAGAACGCGCCTTCGTCCACCGAGCGTGACGCCGAGAACTCGCACGACGAGCCGGAGCCGGCGCGGCGGGCCGTCACCTCGGGATCGTCGGCGTTCCATACCGCCCAGTCCTCCTCGGTCTGGCGCGCGAACAGTCGCTGCTTGGCCGCACCGTAGGCTGCGAACGAGCCGTGGCGGTCCAGGTGGTCGGGCGTCAGGTTCAACCACGTCGCGATGGAGGGCCGCAGGCGGTCCACGGTCTCGAGCTGGAAGCTCGACACCTCCACCACCAGGAGACCGGTCGGGCTCACCTGCTCCGCCACCTCGCACACCGCGCGTCCGATGTTCCCGCACACCGCCACCTCGCGACCCGCGCCGCGAAGCAGCGCGCCGACCAGGTCCGTCGTCGTGCTCTTGCCGTTCGTCCCGGTGATGCAGAGGAGTGGTGCACGCGACGCGCGATAGCCGAGTTCCAGCTCGCCGAGGACCTGCACTCCCTGCGCGCGCGCCGCCACGGCGAGCGCGTGGTCGGCCGGGATGCCCGGACTCCACACCAGGAAGTCGTTTCCAGAGAGGAGTCCTGCGTCGTCGCGCCCCCAGTGGCACGTCATGCCGTCTGCGGCGAGCGCGCGCGCGGCTTCCGGCAGGAACTCGGCCACGCGCCGGTCGCACACCGTCACCTCGAGTCCATGGCGCCGCAACAGGCGCGCCGCGGCGATGCCGCTGCGCGCCGCCCCCACGACCAGGGCGCGCGGGCCGGGAAGCGGATGGCGGGGATCGAGGCTCACTGGAGCTTGAACGTGGACAGCGACAAGAGTGCCAGCAGCGCCCCGGCGATGTAGAAACGCAGGACGACACGCGACTCGGGCCAGCCGATGAGTTCGAAGTGGTGATGCAGCGGTGACATGCGCAGGATGCGCTTGCCGGTGAGCTTGAACGACGTCACCTGCAGCATCACGGACAGCGCCTCGGCCACGAACACCCCGCCCACCAGCACGAGCCAGAACTCGCGCTTGATGAGCACCGCGACGACGCCGAGTGCGCCGCCCAGCGACAGCGAGCCGGTATCGCCCATGAAGACGTCGGCGGGGTGGCTGTTGTACCAGAGAAAGCCGAGCGCTGCGCCCAGGACCGCGGCGCAGAACACGGTGAGCTCTCCCGCGAACGGCAGGTAGCCGGTGTTCAGGTAGGCACTGAACTTCGCGTGGCCCGTCAGGTAGCACATGCCCGCGAACGCGATCGCCGCGATCGCCACCAGTCCCGAGGCCAGCCCATCCAGGCCGTCGGTCAGGTTCACGGCGTTCGACGCGCCCGTGATGACGACGATCACGAACGGCACGAATAGCCAGCCGAGGTCGAAGTAGAACGATTTCAGGAACGGCACGTGCGTGAGCGTGGGCGAGCTGCCGGGCTCGGGCCAGGACAACACGCAGATCCCGACGATGGCGCCGATGACGAACTGTCCCGCGAGCTTGTAGCGGCCCAGCAGTCCCTTCGGCAGCTTCTTCACGACGCGCAGCCAGTCGTCCAGGAACCCGATGCCGCCGAGCCACAGCGTCGTGCCGAGCGCCAGCCAGACCTGGCGATTGTGGAAGTTGCCGCACAGGAGGACCGGGATGGCGATCGCCGCCAGCATGAGCAGGCCACCCATCGTGGGCGTTCCGGCCTTGACGTAGTGCGACTGCGGCCCCTCCTCGCGCACCTTCTGCCCCAGCTTCACGCGGCGCAGCCACTCGATCATGGGCGGCCCGAGCAGGAAACTGATGCCGAGCGCGAGCACGGCCGCGAGCGCCGCTCGTACGGTGATGTACTTGAACAGGTTCAGGAACGATAGCCCGTGAACCGTGTGCAGCGGGTAGAGCCACTCGTAGAACACGCGGGAGATCTCCTCAGGCTTCGACCGGGAGTCCGGCCAGGATGTCCTCGAGCGCCGCTCCGCGTGAGGCCTTGAGCAGCACGACCACCCCCGGTGCCAACTGCTCGCGAAGCGCGGCAGCGAGCGCGGGCTTGTCGGGAAACGTTCGCACCTCTACGCCCGCCGCGCGCGCACCGGCCTCGTAGTCCGCGGCGTGGGCGCCCACGACCCACAGCTCGGCGCCGCGCACGGCGCCGCCCACCTCACGATGCAGGTGGGCCGCGGTGCCGCCCAGTTCTCTCATGTCGCCAAGCACCGCGATGCGGCGCTTCGCGCGTGGCCAGCGCTCGAGCGTCTCCAGCGCCGCGTGCATCGAGTCGGGGTTCGCGTTGTAGTGGTCCACGAGCAGCGTCGCGCCGGCGACGTGCTGCACCTGCATGCGGCCCTTGAGCGGCTGCTTCGCGGCGAGCGCTTCCACCACTTTCGCGGGGTCGAGCTTCCGATACCGCGCCACGGCGAGCGCCGCGAGCGCATTGCAGACCTGGTGGTGCCCGATCAACTGGAGCTGAAGCGGCGGGAATCCCGCGACCTCGAGCCGCGAGCCGGCGTCGCCCAGGTCCTCCCATCGCTCGGGCCGCACTTGGGCGCTCGCGGCGAGGCCATAGGTGATGGCCTCGGCGGGGGCGCCTTTCACGGCCTCGAGCAGCCGCGGCGAGTCCGCACCCACGAACGCGGGCGCGCCGCGGCGGAGCGCCCAGGCGAGCGACGCCTTCTCGTGCGCGATGCCTTCGAGCGAGCCCAGGTTCTCGAGGTGGGCGGAGCCGGCGTTCGTGATGATGCAGGCGTCGGGCCGGGCGATCGCCGCCAGCGCCGCGATCTCGCCGGCGTGGTTCATGCCCATCTCGATCACCGCCGCGTGATGCTCGGCCGCCAGTCCCATGAGCGTGAGCGGCACGCCCCAATGGTTGTTGAGATTCCCCTCGGTGCGGAGCACGGGACCCGCCGTGGCGAGCGCGGCGGCGACCAGCTCCTTGGTCGTGGTCTTCCCGGCGCTGCCCGTCACCGCCACCATCCAGCCCGGCCACCGTTCGCGCAGCCGTCCGGCGACGCGCTGGAGCGCCGCGGTGACGTCCTCGACCAGCACGAGCGGGCCCAGCGGCAGATGGGCGATGCGCGCGTGCACCGCTCGCGCGCACAGCGCGGCGCCCGCGCCGCGTGCGAACGCCTCGTCCAGGAACGCGTGGCCGTCGGTGCGGCTCCCGGGGAGCGGCACGAACAGCATGCCGGGCTCGATCGCGCGCGAGTCGAGCGTGGCCCCGCTGACGCCGTCGCGAAGCAGCGCTTCGCGCGCGGTGGCGTTGCCGGGGACGTCGTGGACGACCAGGTCGCCGCCCGCCCATTGTGCGAGCTGGACGAGCGTCACGTGCGCGGGCCGCGGGCCGTTCACGCGTTTCTCCTCCGGGCGAGCCCCAGGAGCTCGCGCGCCACCGCGCGGTCGTCGAACGGCTTCACCTCGCTGCCGATCGTCTGGGTCGTCTCGTGACCCTTGCCCGCGACCAGCACCCAGTCACCCGCCCGTGCCTCGACGAACGCGGCGGCGATCGCGGCGCGGCGGTCCAGGACCACGTCGAGCCGGGCGGTGGGATCCCCCGCCACGATCTCGGCGGCGATGGTGGCCGGATCCTCGGACCGCGGGTTGTCGTTCGTGACCCAGGCGCGGTCGGCGCCTGTCGCAGCCACCGCCCCCATGAGCGGCCGCTTGCCGCGGTCACGGTCGCCGCCGCATCCGAACACGACCAGCACTCGTCCCGCGGCATGCTCACGGCACGCGGCGAGCGCGCGCTCGAGCGCGTCCGGCGTGTGCGCGTAGTCCACGGCCACGCCGAAATCCTGGCCGGCCTCCACGCGTTCGAGGCGCCCCGGCACGCCCGGTGCGTGCTCGAGCCCGCGCACGCAGAGGCTCGCGGGCA
>JAHFBX010000301.1 GCA_023249815.1 Candidatus Eiseniibacteriota bacterium | reverse complement strand
CCAGTGCGCGCGCATCCCGCGGGCGCGCACGCCCTCGCGATGGCGGCGCTGCATCGCGGACTGGGCCTGCTCTCGCGTCGCATACGACCCGGGCTCCGGCGTCGATCGCGCGCGCGCCGCGGCAAGCTCCGCGGGGTCGTCGTACGAGCTTGCGCGCGATGAGGGTTCGGGCATCGCGTAGGCCGGTACGGCGGGCACGGGTGCGGCGTAACGTTCGGCGGGCTCCAGCGAACGGTACGGCTCGCGCGCCGCAACCGTCTCGAACCCCGGGGCGGGTTCGCGCGGAGGGTCGAACACGAGTCTCAGCTTTTGCGCGTCGTGAGGCGGGGACGGCGGCTGCGGGCGCGAGGCACGGTCTTTGATCCACGTGGGCATGTCGAACACCGGACCGTCCGGCGCTGGCTTGGGTCGGGGCAACGTCATCGCGAGCTCGCTTGGATCCGGAGGCGAGCCACGCTCGAGCGCTTCCATCCAGCGCTCCGCCTCGGCGGGGTCGGCCTCGGGAGGCTGCGTGGACCCGGTCGGCTTGAGCCCGATCCTGCCATAGCCCGCTTCCTTCGCGAGCTGCCCGGCGCGGCCCAGCTCGGGCCGGTCGAGCAACGACGGTTCACTCGGCGCACAGGGATCCTCATCGTCCGCGAGCGGCTTGGACGTGGTCATCGCCGGCGGTGGGAGTCCGCGCGAGATCGCCACGGCGATCTCCTCCGCGCGGCTGCCGAGGTCCTCGAGGAACGCCTCGCTCGGCTCTGGTGCCAACAGCCGGCGCAGTGCGTCATCGTGCCGCGCGAGCCGAGCCTGCCGATCCCGGCATTCCGCGCACGCGGAGAGGTGACGGACGACGAGCTCGAGCGACGGCCCGGTCACGGCGCCATCGAGCGACGCGGACAGCTGCTGAACGGTGAGATGGTTCATGCCGCGCGGTCCCCGAGTTCGTGCATGCGGTCCACGTACTCGCGTGCCAACGCCAGGCGATTCATGACGCGTGGCATCGAGATGCTGGTGACCTTCGCGATGTCCGCGTAGGACAGGCGCTCGAACAGACGCAGCACGAGCAGCCATTGATCGTCACTGTGAAGCTGCGCGAACGCGTGCAGCGTCGCCTTCTCGTCCTCGACCCAGTGCGCGCCACGAGATCCGGCGACCCACGGCTCCCCGTTCGGACGACGCGCCCCCACCGCGGGCGGGCTGGAGCGTCCGCGCCGCTTGGCGGTGTCCACCTGGCGCGCGAGCCGCGCGAGCCACGGCAGGAACGGCCGGCCGGTGGGCGCGGCGCGAAGCTGCCGCGCGGCGTGAGCGAGCGTCTCCTGGAAGAGCATCTCGGCCTCGCCGTGGTGCCGGGTGATCGCGAGGCACGCACGCCACAGCGGCGCGCGATGAGCGCGAATGAGCCGTCGCAGGCTCGTGAGGTCACCGCGCTGCGCGGCATCGAGTAGCTGGAGGTCCTGGCCGGGCTCGGTCCAGGGACGTGGCGTGGCGCTCTCCAATCCGGAACCTCCCGCGCCGCCGCACGGTCCGGCGGGTCGCGGAGCAGGGGAAAATCGGAACGGTTCGACCCGAGTTGTCGGCCAGCGGGCGCGGCGGCTGAACCTCGTAGGCGCGTCTGCGGCGCACGGGTTCACACGGCGAGCGCCCCCGTCCTATAGTGCCGCCCCATGAGACCTATCCTCGAGATCGCCAAGTCGCTCGGCCTGGACCCGGCGTATGTGGAGCCGTACGGGAACTGGAAGGCCAAGCTGGCGTTACCGTCGTTTCAGGGGCGGCCGCGCCGCGGCAAGCTGGTGCTGGTCTCGGCCATCACCCCCACCCCCGCCGGGGAGGGCAAGACCACGACCAGCGTCGGGCTCGCCCAGGGCCTGGCGAAGATCGGCGTCAGGAGCGCTGTGGCCCTGCGCGAGCCGAGCCTGGGCCCGACGTTCGGCCTGAAGGGTGGCGGCGCGGGCGGCGGGGCGTCGGAAGTCGTGCCGGTGGACGACATCAACATGCACTTCAACGGCGACTTCCACGCCGTCTCGAGCGCGCACAACCTGCTGGCGGCGCTCGTGGACAACGCGTTGCACCACGACGACGCGAGCGGGTTGAACGCGCGGCACGTGAGCTGGAAGCGCGTCGTGGACATGAACGACCGCGCGCTGCGCGACATCGTGATCGGATTGGGCGGCCGCACCGAGGGGATCCCGCGCGAGACGGGTTTCGACATCACGGCCGCGAGCGAGGTGATGGCGATCCTGTGCCTGGCGGACGGGATCGCCGATCTCAAGGCCCGGCTTGGCCGCATCGTGGTGGGCTACCGCACGGACGGCTCGCCGGTCACGGCCGCTGACGTGAAGGCGGTGGGCGCCATGGCCGCGCTGCTGCGTGAAGCGGTGAAGCCCAACCTCGTCCAGACCACTGAGGGCGTACCCGCATTCGTACATGGCGGGCCGTTTGCGAACATCGCGCACGGCACCAACACCATCGCCGCCACCAAAGCGGCGCTCGCCTACGCCGACATCGTGGTGACCGAGGCGGGCTTCGCGTTCGAGCTGGGCGCGGAGAAGTTCTTCGACATCAACTGCCGCTACGGCGGCTTCGCGCCGGCCTGCACGGTGCTGGTCGTGACCATCCGGGCGCTCAAGATGCACGGTGGCGTGCGCGTGGCCGACGTGAACCAGCCCGACGTGCGCGCCATGCTGCGCGGGTTCTCGAACATGGAGAAGCACCTCGAGAACATCGCCAAGTTCGAACAGCCGTGCGTCGTGGCCATCAATCACTTCCCCTCGGACACGGCGGAGGAAGTGGAGACGCTGCGCAAGCACTGCGACGCGCTGCGGCTGCCGTCGGCCGTGAGCCGCGGGTTCGCCGAGGGAGGCAAGGGCTGCACGGAGCTCGCCGAACTCGTGCGCGAGCGTGTCGCGAAGAGCGAGCCGCACTTCAAGCCGCTCTACGACTGGGACTTGAGCATCGAGGACAAGATCCGCACCATCGCGCGGGAGATGTACGGCGCGCAGGCGGTGGATTACACGACGCGGGCGAAGCGCGACCGCGACCACCTCGAGCGCCTGGGCTTCGGTAAGCTGCCGGTGTGCATCGCGAAGACCCAGCAGTCGCTGTCGGACAACCCCACGCTGCTCGGGCGGCCGAAGGACTTCCTGGTCACGGTGCGCGAGATCCAGCTCGCCGCGGGCGCCGGCTTCGTGATCCCCATCACCGGCGAGATCCTGCGCATGCCGGGACTGCCGAAGGAGCCGCTGGCGGCGAAGTTCGACCTGACCGACGAAGGCGACATCGTGAAGCACTGACGCGGCGCGCGCGGCCTCGCGCCGGAACGCTGGCGCGCCGAATGAGCCGGAGACACGCAGCGGGCGCCGGTCCTCGCGGACCGACGCCCGATCTGCCCCCGCTCCAGTGTTCGAGCCGCCGTCAGTCCGCGACCCGGTTCAGGTTGGTCTCACGCTCACCCACCCGGCAGGTGGCGCCCTGCTTCATGCGCGCCACCACGTTCTTCTGGTTCGGGTGTGACGCGACGTCCAAGGCTTCTTCCCACGCACCGTCCCAGTAGAACATCGTCAGGTTGTCGAACGCGGACACAGGGAACTCGTTCAAGCTGGCGGTGAGCTCCACCGGGACCTTGAAGTCGTTCGCCGAGGCCGGCGTCACCACGACCTCCACTTCCATCGAGTTCTCGTCGGCCACGCGCAGCGTGATCGTGGTCGGCATCTTGAGTGAGTTCTTGTGCAGCGTGAGCGTCCACCGGCCCGCGGTGATGACGCCCTCGTCCGAGGGGTTGAACGTGGCGGTATTCACGTTGGAGACGCCGCCTTCGATGCTCACGGGGGCGTCGTCGGTCTGACCGCCCGCCAGCGACGAAGCGCCGCTGTCCAGTGGCGAAGTGAGGTCGGGAGCGACGGGATTCCTCGAACAACCGGTGAGGAACACGGTCAGTGTCCCGAGCAGGAGGACCGTGGAGAGCTGGGTACGGCGCATGGTGTGCCTCTTGGGTGTGGGGGCCAGTCGCTCCGCGTTCTGCGGGGCCGACTCATGTGTACCCCCACTCAGCGCAAGGACGGTGCCCTCGTGCCACCCGCGAAGCTCTCGCAGGACGCACGCTCGGGGTGCGGACGGTCCGACGTCGCGAAAACAGGTTCGCGGCGTGCGCTGCAGCTCGCATGCCCGCGGCGTGCAGGGTGCGAGCACATGCTCACGCGAGCGTTGG
>JAHFBX010000300.1 GCA_023249815.1 Candidatus Eiseniibacteriota bacterium | reverse complement strand
AAGCGCCGGCGCCGAGGGTCTTAAGATTGTTGAGCCTGAATCTGAAGATGAAGTACTCGAGGCCGGGCTGCAGATCCACGAAGATGTCAGCAGCAGTGGTGGCTGCGGCGAGGATTCGAGCTGCGTTGGGTCCGGCGAACCCGACCTCATACCGCAATCCGCCTGTTGCCAGGCCCTCGGACCAGTCGAAGCAGCTCTGCGCGGTCGCGAAGTCGGGGGAGAGCGACGTGGTTCGACAGCTCCCCGCGTTCACGAACTGCCACCATGCGGGCAGTGCGGCTCCCGCCGAGGCCAGGTCGAGGACGAACCACGCACCGTTCATCCCGTGAACGGGAACCGTGAGATACACGCCCACGACCAAAGCACGGCTTCCCTCGTCCGTGTCGCAGGCGAAGTTGCGATTGAGTGCTCCGCCAGCCTGGAAGCAATCGTCCCAGCGGAGCGAGACACCGGACGCGAGTACCGGCTGGGCGAGCATCGAGAGCCAGAGCGCGGCTGCAACCGCGACATGCCTGCACCCCGAGGTCCGATGAACGCTTTCACCCTGCTGCAGGACCACGTCGATCGTGACATGACGAAGGACACGCATGGTGGACGCTCCGGGTGCGTGTGTCTGGACTCGCCCCACGTGAAGCAGCGCTTTGGAGTGTAGGGCGGCACGATCAGCAGGCAGCAGCGAAAGACCAGGCCCCGCCGGCTACTGCGTCCCGAATCCCCGCTCGCCCTTGGGCCGGTAGAACACGACCTGGTTCTTGGGTGGCCGCTTGGCCTGGAGCAGCGCCTGGTTCGCGAGCCGCCACAGATCCTGGGGATTGTCCGCATGGTCGGGAAACATCGCCACGCCGGCGCTCACGGTGACGTTCACGCGGTGCGCGCGACCGTCCAGGCCCTCGAGCCGGATCGCGGTCTGTTCCACCGCGGCCCGGAGACGCTCGGAGATCGCGATCACGTCGTCTTCCACGACCGGCGGGGTGAGCAGCACCGCGAACTCCTCGCCGCCCCAGCGTGCCACGGTATCGAACGGCCGCACACCGGCGCGCAGTGCCGCCGCGACCTGCACGAGCACCTGATTCCCGGCTTCGTAGCCGAACGACGTGTTGAACGACTTGAAGTCGTCGATGTCGCAGATGAGCAGCGCCAACGAACTCTGTTCACGCTGGGCGCGCGCGATCTCGTTGCGAATCTGGAGGTCGTAATAGGAACGGTTATACGCCGTTGTGAGCGGATCCACGAATACCAATTTCTCGATTCGGGCGGCGCGCTCCAGCACCCCGCCCGCGAACTCGGCAAGCAGCGCCACGAGCGCAAGGTCCGGTGGCCGGTAGGGGTCCGATTCCGGGTGGTGGACCTCGAGCATGCCGAGCGGCTTCCCGTCGCTGCCGGTGACCGCGACCATGACGAGCGACCGCGTGCCTGCCGCGCGCGCGGCCTGTGACAGAGATCCCGAGCGCTCGGTGTCCGGGCAGTAGAACAACATGCCGTGATGCTTGAGCACGTCTTCGGCGAGCGAGCGGTCGAGCGGCGCCGCGCCCGGCGAGGCGGGGTCGTCCTCGCCGCTGCCGAAGTAGCGCACCGCTTCGGAGCCGAGCAGTTCGCGTCCAGCCTGATCGAGCTGCTCGCGCAATCCGGCGCGCGTGGTGCCGGTGCGCGGGTCAGCGAACGTGAGTGGGTCGTCGAGGCGCACCAGACGCCGCACCTGGTCGAGCCGTGCCGGAGCCTGCATGGGCAGCGCGCTCTTCGCCACGATGGTGACGCCGTCCCGAATGCTCGGTCCGGGCAGTTGCAGCGTGATGACATCGTGCTGGTCGCGCCGCTGGTACCGGACCGTCGGGCGCCCGGGGCCCAGTTCAGCCGGCAGTCGCTTGAGCGCGCCCTGTTGTTCGAGCAGGTCGATGGCGCGCATGGCGGCGCGCTCCACTTCGACGGCGATGCCGGAACGGAGCGCCCGCTGGACCCGGAGACGGTCCACCGAGGGCAGCTCGTCCACCGGAAGGAGCCGCTCGAGAAGATCCCGGAAGCCGATGTGCTGCTGCTTCATGGGCGAACCCGCCTCCTTGCCGGCTGCCCAGCCATACACCTGTCGCCCTGAGACACGGGGGAGAGCCTCGGAGGGTTGTCGAGCGCGATGCGAGCACCACCAACAGTTCGACCTCCAAGTCTAGCACAGGCGTTCGCACATTCGGCTGCACGTGAATGCGCTCGATGACCTCATTCGACTTCTAATGAGATTTGAGTCGGATCACCCACGCGGCGGGCGAGACTCACCCCCTCGCTTCCCGCTGCCGCCAGCGTAGTTTCTTTCTAGCGGATCACGGCGACGCGCGAGATCGAGCGATGGCTCCCCGCGCGAATCACCACGAAGTAGAGCCCGGGCGGTAGCGCGTCGCCACGGGCGTCGCGGGCACTGAAAGGGACTTCGAACGTGAGCCGGTCGAGCGTCCCGCTCCACAGCGTGCGCACGACGCGCCCGGTCATGTCCACCAGCGAGACATCGCCGGGGAGGCCGGTGGCGCGCCCCGGATTCCCCGCCCGGTCGCCCGCCGCGAGTGCGGCGGTCACGCGCAACGTTCCCCGGTCGCGAAGCGGGTTCGGACTCGTGGCCGCGCGCAGACCCACCGCGGGCCCGCCGATCGTCACCGCCACGGGTCCGAACGACCGCATCACGCCGTCCGCACTGGTGACGTCGAACCGATACCAGTAGGTGGCGCCGAGGAGCGCGTCCGGATCCACCACGTAGCAATCCCCGGTGCACAGCGCGTCGCGCTGGCCGAGCATCCGGCTCGGACCGCTCGGGCCATCCGACCGTTCCACGGTGTAGTGCGAGCCGGTGTAGCTACCCTCGAGCGTCACACGCACGGCGCCGTTCAGCAGCTCGGCGCGCATCCCCGGCTCGCCCGCACGAACGGCTGCCGCGTTCGAGCCAAGCGCCAGCATGATGAGCACCGCGAGGTGCAATCGTCGTCTCATGAAGCATCCCCCGCGAAGATCGTCGCCGCGGGGAGCGGCGAACGGTGACCCGGTCCACTTGCATACTACCCGCGAACCCTCGCGACGTGACCCGAATTCCACCCGCGCGCGCCGCGCCGGTGACACATGCGGAAGCGCTCAGCATCCTCGTCGTTTGCGCTCGTGAGCCCCGCACTCCCAGACGTGCTGCGCGCGCTTCCCGAACCACGTAGTCGCTTGCCGGGCAGGGGGATTCACGCTTGACGCTGGGCGACCCGCTCTCTAGTTTGCCGGTCTTGGCCCTCCGCCCGCAGGCCACACGGGGATCCCTGCATGCGCCTCTCCGAACTCCTCAACTCGCAAGCCGTCGCCATTCGCTTGCGAGCCCACACGAAGCGTGAGCTGATCGCCGAGCTGGTGGACCTGCTCGAGAACGCGCACGACATTCACAGCCAGGGCGAGATCCTGGTGCGGGTGTTGCATCGCGAGGAGGGCCAGACGACAGGCATCGGCAACGGCGTCGCCATCCCCCACGGCAAGGCCCGCGCCGTGAATCGCATGGTGGCCGCCTGCGGAGTCTCGCCCGAAGGCGTGGACTTCCAGTCCGTGGATGGCGAGCCCGCCACGCTGTTCGTGCTGCTCGCCGCACCCGAGAGCGTGGGCTCGCTCCAGGTGAAGGTGCTGGCGAACATCTCGCGAGTGCTCAAGGAGGAGGGGGTGCGGCAGTCGCTGCGCGAGGCCGCCAGCCCCGACGAGTTCCTCGCCGCGTTGCGGGCGGCGGAGGCCGTGCACATCCCGTCGTAGCCGCTGGGCACGGCGTTCACGCCCGAGCGGCTGGAGCGAGGCTTCCCATGCACCTGCTCGAGGCCTGGACCACGCTGGGACCGCTGCACCTCGCCCGGCTGCTCGCGCTGCCGGGCGCGATGCTCGTGGCAACGCTGCTGCCCGGGCGGGTGCTCGGCCGGGGCGCGGCGCTCGTGGGCGCGGCCGCAGCGCTGGTTCTGGTCGAGATGGCAGTGCCCTGGTGGGTTCGCACGGCCTGGGTTGCGACCTGGCTGGTCATCGCCTGGCAGGCCGGCCTTCGCGATCGGCCCGGCCTGCCGGCGAGCCCCGCCAGGCGGCGCGGCTTCGAGGCGGGCGCGGTCGCGCTCCCGCTCGGTCTTGCCCTGCTGGCGCTCATGCTCGCCGCGGTGTGGCGGCAGACGTTTCAGCCCGAAGACGCGCGCCGGGCCTCGCTCGGCGCGGTGCTCG
>JAHFBX010000040.1 GCA_023249815.1 Candidatus Eiseniibacteriota bacterium | reverse complement strand
GCACGGTGGCTCCGACCTGGATCTCGGTTCTGCGGCTCAATCACCTCTCCTGACATGGAAGTGTGGGCGCGTGCCCGATGGCGGGCACGGGCCCGGTGCAGTCTACACGGCGTGGACGGGGCCCTCGCTCGTGCCTTCGATGAATTGTTTCACCAGCGGGTCGGTGGTCTCGCGGGCCTCCGAGGTGGTGCCGGTGAACTCCACCTTGCCCTCGTGCAGCAGCGCCATGCGGTCGCCTACGTGCCACGCGCAGTGCAGATCGTGCGTCACCACGATGGAGGTGACGCCGATGCGGGCTTGAAGCGAACGGATGAGCTTGTTGATGACGTCCGACATGATGGGGTCGAGGCCCGTGGTCGGCTCGTCGTAGAGGATGTAGGCCGGATCCATGGCGATGGCACGCGCGAGGCCGACGCGCTTGCGCATGCCACCCGAGAGCGACGCGGGCTTCATGTCCTCCACGCCCGTGAGCCCCACCCATTCCAGGCGCTCGCTCGCCCGCCGCTTGATCTCGGCCTCGGGCTGGCGCGTGTGCTCGCGCATGGGCAGCGCGATGTTCTCGCCCACGGTGAGCGAGTCGAACAGCGCGGAGCTCTGGAACAGCATGCCGAAGCGCTTCCTCACCTCGTTCAGCTCGCGCTCGTGGAGCCCGGTGACGATCTCACCCTCCACCTCGATGGTGCCCTCGTCCGGCTGCATGAGGCCGATGATGTGCCGCAGCAGCACGCTCTTCCCCGTGCCGCTCCGCCCCATGATGACCATGGTGCAGCCGGTGGGGATGTCGAGGTCCACGCCGTCGAGCACCTGCTTCGTGCCGAGTCGCTTGCGCAGCCCCCGGATGCGGATCACGACGCGAAGATGAACCGGAACAGGACGTTCGCGAGCACGTAGTCGCTGATCAGCACCAGGACGCACGACGACACCACGGCGCGCGTGGTGGCCACGCCCACGCCCTCGGCGCCACCCTCGGTGCGAAACCCGTGGTAGCAGCCCATCCAGCCGATGATGGCGCCGAAGAACACCGCCTTGATGATGCCCGACATCAGGTCCTTCACGTAGAAGAAGTCCTTGAGTCCCATGACGTAGGTGTGAGTGCTCACGCCGATGCTGGTGACGGACACGACGTACCCGCCGAAGATGGCGACCGCGTTAGCGATCATGACCAGGATCGGCAACATCACGATCGAGGCCACCACGCGCGGCACCACCAGGTAGCGCACCGGGTTGATCGCCATCGCCTCGAGCGCGTCGATCTGCTCGGTGACGCGCATGGTCCCGAGCTCCGCCGCGATCGCCGCGCCCACGCGCCCGCCCACGATGAGCGACGTGAGCACGGGGCCCAGCTCGATGATCACCGAGCGCATGATGACCGAGCCGATGTACTTGAGCGGCACCACGCTCGAGAACTGGTAGGCCGCCTGCACCGCCGCCACCGCGCCCGTGAACACGCTCACAATCAGCACGAGCAGCAGCGACTGCACGCCGATGGCGTGCATCTCGTCCACCACGAGGCGGAACGAGCGCAAGCCACGGCCCATGACGCTGAACGTCTCGCCCACGAGCAGGAAGATGCGGCCCACGTCGGCCACCCAGTCGAGTGGCCGCCCGCGCAGGTAGCGGAGCCCGCGCGCCGCGAGACCGTCGCCGTTCATGCGGTCAGAAGCCTGGTTCGGTCTCGCCCGACATGACCGGGCTGTAGGGCACGAACTTAGTGCACTCACGCAGGAACGTCATGTCCACGTCGTCCGTGGGGCCGTTGCGCTGCTTGGCGATGATGAGCTGCGCCTTGCCGGGCTCCGCCGTGTCGGGCTTGTAGACCACCTCGCGGTACACGAACACCACGACGTCCGCGTCCTGCTCGAGCGCTCCCGACTCGCGAAGATCCGAGAGCTGCGGGCGGCCACCGCCGCCGCGCTGTTCAACCGCACGCGAAAGCTGCGACAACGCGATGATCGGCACGCTGAGTTCCTTGGCGAGCGCTTTCAAGCCGCGCGAGATCTGCGAGATCTCCTGGACGCGGTTCTCCACCGGCGTGCTGCTCCGCATGAGCTGGATATAGTCGAGGACGACGAGTCCGAGCTTGCCCTCGGCCTTCAAACGGCGACACTTCGCGCGCACTTCGAGCACACTCAACGCGGGCGAGTCGTCGATCAGGATGGGTGCCTGTGTGAGCAGACCCGCGCCGGTGGTGAGTCGCGGCCAGTCCTCGTTGCCGAGGTAGCCCGTGCGCACCTTGTGCAGCGCCACTTCGCTCTGCGAGCAGAGCAGGCGGAGCGCCAGCTGCTCCTTGCTCATTTCCAGCGAGAACACCGCCACCGGGATGTTGTGACGGATCGCCGCGTTCTCGGCCATGTTCATGGCACAGGATGTGTTGTGTACGCAGATATCGTTGGCGATGAAATTTGCCCCATCCGGAACGTTCAGATCGTACACCTGCATCTTCCCGACGTCCGCGATCTTGATGATTTCATCCCAGTATATATCCTCGCTCCCCACCATCATGAGTTCAGGGTCGGCCAACGCGATGGCGTAGCGCTCCAACCGTTCGCGGCGGATCGCTCGCGAAGTGTGCGCGTTGTATCCACCCTCCGTTGTCTCGCCGGTCCGGCGAGCGAGCTCGGTAATCGTGTTCCCCGCGCGACTTGCGGAGGCGCGAACCTTGTACCAGACCGTCTGGGGTACTCCGCCAGTCATCGGATGGCGACGATGCGCATTCGGGACGTACTGATCGATCGGGAATCGGTCCGCCTTCTCGCCGAACCAGCCGATGAACTGCTGGTAGCGGGAGACCTCCTCCGCTGACGTGATCTCGACGCGCCACGAGTTCGCGGTCTTCTGCCAGAACTTGCTCACGACGCCGAAGCGCAGAAGGGCGTGCTGCACATCGCGTGCCAGCCGTTCCGAAGCGACCGTGAACTCGACCCGCGGATAGCCGTTCATGCCGTAGATCGTCCCGTCGCAGCTGAACAGGATGCGCAGGAACTCCGCGAGCCGCGCGTGGTCCCAGCGCCAGACGATCTCGGGCAGGTACTTCGCTTCCGACTTGCGGCCCATCTGGTCGAGCTCGACGAGCCAGGCCTTGAGCGGGTTCGCGTAACCGTTGTAGATCGCTCCATCGCTGCGATGCTCGACTTTGCGCGGAAGGGCGTAGGTGATGCCGTCGGGCTGCACTCGCAGCTCGCACTCGGGAAACTCTGCTTCGAGACAGTGGCGGAAGTCTTCAAGATGATCCGCCGCCGCGGTCGTGAAGTGTGGTGTTTCGGAGGTGAGTCCACCCTCGGCGATCAGGTAGGCAAGCAGACGGACTCGCTCGAGCGACCATTCCGTCTCCCGCCCCTCGACGGGAAGGATGCGTGGGACCGCAATGCAATCCCCCGATTCGAGATCGTGCAGCGGCTTCCAGCCATCGACGCTCAGGAACGGATGGTGCCCGGTCACCTCGATGGTCCTGCCGAGGCGCGTCGTGACGCGGTAGCAGGGCTGGACTCCACTGTCGATCCAGTCGCCGACCCTGGTAAACTGCACCGCACCCTGGTTGTCGAGTCCATGGATGCGCGGCTGCCTGCGCCGAACGGCTTCCTCGATGGTGAGGCGTTCTCCCGTGTCGGGATCCACGACCAAGGTGCGCCATGAAACGCACTTCCCCATCGACGGCCGGCCGGCGAGGATCACGAGGTCGCCCGGTTGCCAGCCGCTCGTCAGCTTGTCGAGGTCGTCCCAACCGCTCGGCACGCCCGTCACCTGCACCTTTCGTTCGAACAGCTTCTGGATGTTGTCGAACGTGGGCTTCAACAGTTCGCGGATGCCGGTGAAGCCCGCGCGGATGCGCTGGTCGGTGATGGCGAAGATGCGCGCCTCGGAACGGTCGAGAATGTCGGCCGTCTCCTCGCTGCCGGCGTAGCACTGCTGCTGGATCTCGCCGGTCGCCTTGATGAGGTGCCGCAGGATCGCCTTCGAATGTACGATCCTGATGTGCTGTTCGATGTTCGCCGACGTCGTGGCGTACTCCATGAGCTGCGCCAGGAACTGCGGGCCGCCGATGGCCTCGAGGTCGCCACGCTTCTTGAGCTCCTCGGCCACGGTGATGAGGTCCGCCGGCGTGCTCGCGTTGTAAAGCGCCACCAGCGCCTCGTACACCTTGGCGTGCGACGTGCGGTAGAACGCGGCGGCATCGACCAGCTCGACCGCGCGGCCGATGGCCGCCTCGTCGAGCATCATGGCCGCGAGGATCGAGCGTTCGGCGTCGAGTGCCTGGGGTGGCGTGAGTCCCGGGGGGCTCGAGCTGCTGACCAAGGTGTCGGACATGGCGGGATTCCTTCCGGCGCGCGAGCCGCGCGGTGGCTCGGGGATGTTCAGTCGGTGAGATATTCCTGCGCGAGGCGCTGCAGGTCATCCCACACCGGGCGCTTCGCGCTGGGGCTGCGCAATAGGTAGGCCGGGTGATAGGTGACGATGAGCTTGGCGCCACGCCAGCGGTAGGTCTTACCCCGCATGCTCGAGACCGTGCCCTTCAACTGCAGCAACAGCTCCGCCGCGAACTTGCCGAGGCAGCAGATGACGCGCGGCTGGAGCGCCTCGAGTTGACGCACCAGGTAGGGCGAGCAGGATTCGATCTCGTGCGGCAGGGGATTGCGATTCTCGGGTGGACGGCACTTCAACACGTTCGCGATGTACACCGTCTCGCGGGACAGCGTCACGCCGGGGATCAGTTGTTTCTCGTCCATCGCGGCGATCATACGCGTGAGCAGCTCGCCGGCGCGGCCCACGAACGGTTCGCCCCGCAGGTCCTCGTCCGCGCCGGGTGCCTCGCCCACGAACACGATGCCGGTCGCAGCACTCCCCACGCCCGGCACCGCCTGCGTGCGCGTCGTGCACAGCCCGCACTTGGTACAGGCCCGCGCTTCGGCCGCAACAGACGCCAGGATGGGCAGCGCCACGGCCGCGAGCTGGTCGCGCCCGCCCGCGAGGGCCGCCGGGTGAAGGTCGTCGGTGAACGGCGGAAGTTCCTCGGGATCGTCCACCGCGACCGCGTCGCGATTGGCCGAGCGCTTGGGCGCGCGCACGTGCGGCTCCGGCGGCGACAGCGTGAAGGCTCCGGGATCGGCGGATGGCGTCGGCGGCTCGAACGCCGGTGACTCAACGGTCGTGACCGAGACGGGCTCGGGAGTTGCGGACGTGCTCGGCGAGGGCATGCTCGGCGACGACTCCCTCACATGCGCGGCGCCGTTCGAGCGGGCGGACGGGCCCTCACGCCGCGCCTTCGCCACGCCGGCGGCGAGCAACTCGCCGGAGCCTAACGCGCGTTCGCGCTCGATCTTCCGCCGCAGCGCCTGGGCAATTGAGGCCGCTTCTTTCCGAACGTCGTCGGGCGTCAATTGAGCCTCTTCGCGTTGCTCATCGTCATGACTTCGCGTTGCTCATCGTCATGACTTCGCGTTGCTCATCGTCATGACTTCGCGTTGCGCATCGTCTGCCTCTTCATGTTGCTCATCATCGGCTCTTCCGTGCTGCGCGGCGCGGAGCGGCGGGCTTCGCGAGCTTGAGCTTCGGGCTCTTCGCGGTGTCGCCACGCAGCTCGAGCACGCGGTCGAGGATACGCTCCGCCACCTCGCGCTTGCTCGACTCGGGCAGCTCCACCGTGGAGCGCGCTTCCACGAGCGTCACGGTGTTGGTCTCGCCGCCAATCCCGGCCTCGGGGGTGTTGAGCACGATCAGGTCGGCGTGCTTCGTCTCGAGCTTCTTCCGCGCGTTGGCCACGCCGTTCTGCGTTTCGAGGGCGAAGCCGACGACCGTCTGGCCCTTGCGCTTGGCGGCGCCCAGCCCGGCGAGGATGTCGGGGTTGGCCACCAGCGGCACACTCAAGGAGGCGCTCTCGCGCTTGAGCTTCTGGGTCGCGAGCTTGGCCGGCCGATAATCCGCCACCGCAGCGGCCATGATGACGACGCTCGCTTTGTCCGCGTGGGCCGCCATGGCGCGTTCCATCTGGACCGCGGTCATCACCGGCACCACGCTGACGCCGTGCGGCATGTCCACGCTCACGGGGCCCGCGACCACGATCACCTCGGCGCCACGGTCGCGCGCCGCCTCGGCGAGTGCCAGCCCCATGCGGCCGCTCGAGCGATTGGTGATGACGCGCACCGGGTCGAGCGGTTCCTCGGTGCGCCCCGCGCCGATCAACACGCGCATGCCCTTCATGCTCGTGCGCAGCCGGAGTGCTGCTTCGACCTCGTCCACGATCGCCGGCACCTCGGCGAGACGCCCGGGGCCGGCGAGCCCCGAGGCGAGCGGCCCCGAGTCCGGCCCCACGAAGCGGAAGCCACGCGCGCGCAGTGTGCGCACGTTGGATTGCGTGGCGTCGGCCTGCCACATGTTCAAGTCCATGGCCGGCGCGATCACGAGCGGCGCGGTCGTGGCGAGCACCAGCGAAGTGAGCGCGTCGGGCGCCTCGCCATGCACCAGTCGCGCCATCAGGTCGGCCGTGGCCGGCGCCAGCACCACGGCGTCCGCCACCTCGGCCACATCCACGTGCTCGACGTGGCCACGTACCTTGCCGAGCGATTCCAGCGGCAGGTCGAAGCGCGGGCGCTGATCGCCCCAGAGATCGCTCACCACCGGATTGCCGGAGAGCGCCTGGAACGTGAGCGGCGTGACGAACTCTCCCGCCGCGCGGGTCATGGCCACCACCACGGTGGCGCCGCGGTCGCGCAGCCGGCGCACGAGCTCGCAGGCCTTGTAGGCCGCGATGCCGCCGGACACGCCCACGACCACGACCCGGTCGCGAAGCATGGCGCTACTCGAGCGTCGGCTCGGCCACCGACTCCGCAGGCTGCGCGAGCAGGGCCATCGGGTCCTCGTAGTAGTACGGCACGTCGTCGTGGAGCACGCGCTCGAGTGCCACCGCCGTGACCTTGCCGTGCAGCGTCTCGCCACTGCGGCGGATCCATTCGTTCAGGCGGCGCGCCTCGCGGGCGGCCACGATGGACAGCTCGTACTTGCTCTTGCCCGGAGGCGGAACCAATGCGGAAAGCTTCATGCGATCTCCGAAAGTTCGGGGCGCTCGATCTCGCCCGCGGCGCCCCCGTTGACGCCGCGCGCGTACTGCAAATCGCTCAGCCGACTCGCGACCGATGCACGCGAGCATGCTCGGCGTCGTGGATGGCGAGCAACGCGTCCTGCGCCTGCTCGAGTCGGTCGTTCATGATGATGTAGCCGTAGTGAACACTCTGCGCCAGCTCGCCCGGCGCATTGCGCATGCGCTCTTCAATGACTTCCGGCGTGTCCGTGCCGCGCGCCTCGAGCCGCTCGCGGAGAGAGGCGAGCGACGGCGGATAGACGAACACCGTCACCGCGTCCGGACGCACGCGTCGCACGCTTGCGCCACCCTGCACGTCCACATCGAGCACGACCACTTTGCCTTCGCGCACGCGCGCATCCACTTCCACCACCGGCGTGCCGTAGAGATTTCCGTGAACCTCGGCCGTCTCGAGAAAATAGCCGGCCTCACGACGCCTCTCGAACTCCTCGCGGCCCAGGAACTGGTACTCGCGGCCATCCACCTCGGTGCTGCGGCGCGGCCGTGTCGTGGCGGACACCGAGAACACGCACTCGGGCCGCTCCTGGAGCAGGTGCGCCACCAGCGTGCCCTTCCCCGCGCCCGAAGGCCCCGTCACCACGAGGATGAAGCCGTTGCCCTTGCGCGCCGGTATGGCGACGCCGCCCGGCGAAGCGCCCGCGTCCGCCGGCTGCGGCGTTGCGCCCGCGTTCGGACGCGCGCTCGGCGGCGAGGCTTCTGCCAGGGAGACAGCCATCATTCGACGTTCTGCACTTGTTCGCGGATGCGTTCGACTTCTTCCTTGATGACGATGACCGCGTGCCCGATGCCCACGTCGTTGGCCTTGGACCCGATCGTGTTGGCCTCGCGGTTCATCTCCTGGAGCAGGAAGTTGAGCTTGCGGCCCGCCAGTTCGGGGCCTTCGATCAGGTGCCGGAACTGGTCCAGGTGCGCGGCCAGGCGCACGCACTCCTCGGTACAGTCCAGCCGATCCGCGAGCAGCGCCACTTCCTGCGCGATGCGGATGGGGTCCATCTCGACGTCGTCCAGCAGCGGCTTGATGCGCGCCACCATGCGGTCTTTCGCCTCCTGCGGCCGGATCGGCGCGCGCTCGGAAACTCTGTCCAGCTCGGCGCGGATGGCGTGCAGGCGCTTCTCGAAGTCGCGCGTCAGCGCGGCGCCCTCGCGGTCCTTCATGAGGTTCATGTTGTCGCAGCACTTCTCGACCACGTCGCGCACCAGGCCCCAGCTCTCGTCGTCGGACATGGCCGTGTGTTCCCACGTGAACAGGTCGGGCAGCGAGGCCACCGTGGCGAGGTCGATCTCGCCCTTCAGGCCGAAGCGGGTCTTCAACTGCGACATGAGGTCCAGGTAGCGCTGGGCAACGGCGTCGTTGAGCTTCAGGACCTCGCCCTGCTCACCCGCGCCCACCCACGTGATCGTCAGGTTGAACTTGCCGCGCGAGAAGCGCTCCTGGATCAGGTGCCGGATCTGGTCCTCGAACGCCAGGGCCACCTTGGGCCCGCGGACGCTCACCTCGCAGAAGCGATGGTTGACCGAGCGGATCTCGGCGGTGAGGCGCTGCCCGGAGCGCTCGAGTTCGGCCGAGCCGTAGCCGGTCATGCTGCGGATCATGCGGGTTCTCCGGGGGGTAGGGTGCGGACCCCCGAAGGTAGGCGACCGGGCCTCCCGGCGTCAACGCGGCACGGGCCACAGCGCCGCGATTGGCAAGGGGTTGCGGGGGTCGCGGCGTGCTCCACGCGAGCGCCGAAACGCTCCACGGCATCTCCACCCATGGGTGTGGATAACCCCCGAGCTCCCGTGCACAAACGTTTGCGCGATTCGGACGCGTCTTCCGCATCTCGGGGTGGATGCCCACGGCAAGCCCGCACGTGTGGCGCCGCCACCCCGACAATCGGAGTTGCACGATGAGCACCAATCTCAAGCACCTGTTGGTCGCCTGCGCCCTCGCGAGCCTGCCGCTCGTGACGGGCTGCGGCAAGGAATCCAACCCGGTCGCCCCGGCACCACCCGCTCCCGAGTACGTGGACGTCACCGTGACGCTCGTGCGGGTGCTCGCCGTGGCCGACGGCGACGGCATCGAGGGCCCGGGCGACTTCAGCTTCAATGCCAGGGTCTACGATGGGGCGCCGCAGACGCTGAGCCTGAGCGCGGACATCGAGCTCGAGACCGGGTCCAACTACCCACTCAACCGTGCGCGCGTCATCCGCGTCACCAAGGGGGAGTTCTACCGCATCCAGGTGAGCTTCACGGCCACCGAGTGGGACCGCACCATCTTCGGCGAGGTGTACGCGGACACGCGCATGGACCACCTGACGGAGTCCCGCACCCACTTCGACGGCAGCCCGGCGGCCGGCTTCAACGACGGCGAGCGCTGGATCACGCTCGGCGCAGGTGACCTGCAGCTGCGCCTCGTCTACACCATCACCTCGAAGCTCGTGTCCTGATCGTCCGGGCCGACAGCGGAGCGGTGCTCGCACCCGCTCCGACGGCGCTCGAGCTCTGCGCCATCAAGGGAGCCACTCATGTCGCGTTCAAGCCACGCGCTCACCGTTTCGCTCGCGCTCGCCCTCGTGTTGCTGCCGGCCGGCGCCTGGGCCGAGGGGGTGCGGCCCGGGAGCCTGCTCGTCTACTACGGCTATCCCACTTCGATCAACGCCACCTGGTCCGTGACCGGCGCCGCGCAGGAGTTCGGTCGCTACGACATCGTGGTCTGGGGCGACGGACTCGACAACCCGGCGCACCCGGACCATGCGAACGCGGTGGCGATCCTCGCGCATCCGGCAACGGCCGCCACCCGCATCCACGGCTACGTGGATCTCGGGGTGACCACACAGAACCTCTCCCTGGCCGAGATCCAAGTCAGGATTGGGCGTTGGGACGCGATGGGAGTGGCCGGCGTGCTATTGGACGACTTCGGCTACGACTTCGGCACGGATCGCGCCCGCCAGAATGCCGCCGTGGACTTCGCGCACGCGCGCGGCCTGAGCGTGATCGCCAACGCGTTCCGCCCCGGGGACGCGTTCGGGAGCGTCGTGGATCCGCTCCACAATCCCGCGGGCCTGCCCACGAGCCTCGGGCCTGCCGACCACTACCTCTACGAAAGCCATGGGGTGCGGCTCGGCGAGTTCGAGGACGCCGCCCTATGGCGCGAGCGGTCCGATGCAGTCGAGGGCTTCCGACAGGCGTTGGGATTCCGCGTGCTGTCGGTCACCACCACCGCCACCGACGGCCCCCAGGCCTACGACGAGTCGGCGTTCCATTACGCTTGGTACGCCGCGCTTCTCTGCGGCCACGAGGCCACGGGTTGGGGCGAGTACGGTTTTTCGGCGTACGGCGCATCGAACGGTGTGGCGCCGTTTCACGCGCGGCCCACGCTCGCGCCCGGTACTTCGTTCGTGAGCCCCGTGCTGCACGCGGGCGCGCTCCACACGCGCCACACTGATGTGGGCCGAATCGAGCTCGACACGGCCACGCACCGCTATGGCTTCAGCCCCGCGTCGCTGGCCGTGCCCGGCGAGCCCGCGCCTGGCGGCCGTGCGCTGGTCGCCATCCCCAATCCCGCCCGCGTCGCGACACGATTCCGCTTCACGCTCGCCAGGCCGCAGCACGTGAGACTCAGGGTGTACGACGCCAGTGGCCGTCGAGTGGCCACATTCGCTTCGGGCGAGCGCGGCGCGGGCCCACACGAGATGCCTTGGGCCGGCCTCGATGACGCCGGTCGGCGAGTCGCGGCCGGAAGCTACTTCGCGGTGCTCGAGTCGGGCGACGGTCGGAGCGTCCTTCGATTCGTGTTCGAACGATGACCCACCTGTGGGAGTTCGACCGTGGCTGACCTCCTCGAGCCGCGTGCTATCGTGTGTCCTGGCCACCTCCTCCTGATGCCCCGGTTGGGCCGTTCATGCCGCCGCCGTCGCGATCCGAGGTCACGCAGCTCCTGCTCGAGTGCAACGCTCGCGGCGAGGGGACGGCCGAAGCCACGCGGCGACTCTTCGAGCTGGTGTATGACGAGCTTCGCCGCCTGGCGGGCGCGCTCATGCTGCGCGAACGCGCGGACCACACGCTGCAGCCCACGGCCGTGGTCCACGAGGCGTTCATGAGACTGGCGGACGGCGCACGCATCGAGTGGCAGGGCCGGGCGCACTTCATGGGCATCGCGGCGCGAGCGATGCGCCAGATTCTGGTGGACCACGCCCGCCATCGCGCCGCGGAGAAGCGAGGCGGTGGCCTCCACCGCGTGACGCTGACGGGCGAAGAGCCCGCCTCACCGCACGACGCGGTCGAGATCCTCGAGCTGCACGAGGTGCTCGAGCGCTTCTCGGCACTCGACCCGCGGGCGGCACGCGTCGTGGAGCTGCGCGTGTTCGGTGGCCTGAACGTGCGGGAGACGGCGCACCTGCTGGAGGTCTCGCCGCGCACGGTGGACGGCGACTGGGCGGTGGCCCGCATGTGGCTCTCTCGCGAGCTGGAAGGCGGGAAGCCCGCGTGAATGGCGAGCACTTCGCACGCGTCAAGGCCATCGTGCTCGCGGCCCACGAGCTCGAGGACGATGTGCGCGCGGCGCACCTGGAAGCGGCCTGCGCCGGCGACCCGGCGTTGCGGGCCGAAGTCGAGTCGTTGCTAGCGCACGAACCGGCCCCGGCCTCGATCGTGCGGAGCGGCGCGCTCGCGGGCGAGATCGGCGGGGCACTCCGCGAGGCGTTTGAGGACGCGACGGCCCTACCGACACCCGACCGGATCGGCCCCTATCACCTGCTCGAGCCGCTGGGCGAAGGCGGCATGGGGCAGGTCTTCCGCGCCGAACAGAGTGAACCCATCCGGCGGGTCGTGGCGCTCAAGCTCATCCGGCGCGGGCTCGACTCGCGCGAGTTCATCCGCCGGTTCGAGGCCGAGCGCCAGATCCTGGCTCGACTCGAGCACCCCGGCATCGCGCGCCTGATCGACGGTGGCCTGACCAGCCACGGCGTGCCGTGGTTCACGATGGAGTACGTGGACGGCGTACCGATCGATCGCCACTGCGACGAGCACACGCTCTCGGTGGCGGAGCGAGTGCAGCTCATGCGCGCCGTGTGCTCGGCGGTTCAGTACGCACACCGCAACCTGATCGTTCATCGAGACTTGAAACCCGGGAACATCCTGGTCACGCCGGAAGGCACGCCCAAGCTGCTCGATTTCGGCATCGCCAAGGTGCTGGACCCGGAGGCCGAAGCCGCCCAGGCGGCCGGCGCCGCGCCACTCACGCGCCCGGACTCGCGCCTGCTCACGCCGGCCTATGCCGCACCCGAGCAGGTGCGCAACGAGCCCGTCACGACCGCCACCGACGTCTACTCGCTGGGCGTGATCCTCTATGAACTGCTGTGCGGGCGTCGGCCCTACACTGTGACCGGCGGCTCGGCCCACGAGCTGCAGGAGGCGATCCTCACCGCTGAGCCTGCCCCACCCAGCGCCGCCGTGCGCGCGTGGGTCGCGAGTGGCGAGACACCGGACTCGGCGGAATCCGTCACGCGTGCAGCGGCGGCGCGCCGGGCCGAGCCCGCGCGCCTGCGCCGGGAACTCGCGGGCGATCTCGACACGATCTGCCTGAAGGCGCTCCGCAAGGAGCCCGAGCGTCGCTACTCGTCGGCGGACCAGCTCGAGGCCGACCTGCGGCGCTATGTCGAGGGTCTCCCCGTGCTGGCGAGGCGCGACACGCTCGGCTATCGAGCGGGCAAGTTCGTGCGGCGCCACCGCAGTGGCGTGACGGCCGCCGCCGCCGTGGTGTTGCTGGTGGCCGCGATCGTGAGCGCCTACACCGCGCGGCTCCGCGAGCAACGCGATCGCGCACACGAGGCGCGCGACGCCTCGGACGCCGTGACCGAGTTCCTCTCGGGCATGTTGCGCGCGCCGGATCCGAGCGAGCGGGGACGCGACGTCACCGTGCTCGCGGTGCTGGACTCCGCGTCACGGAAGATCGGCACGGAGTTCGCCACGCGCCCGGTTATCGCGGCGCGGCTGGAGATCGCTGTTGGCCGCGCCTACCACGGGCTCGGCCGGTACGACGCCGCCCGTGACCACCTGGAGCGAGCGGCTCAGCTCGCCAGCACGCGACTCGCTGCGGATGGGAGCGAACAGCTCCTCGCCCGCCAGTACCTGTCGAACCTCGCAACCGACCAGGGGCGTTACCA
>JAHFBX010000299.1 GCA_023249815.1 Candidatus Eiseniibacteriota bacterium | reverse complement strand
CTGTTCGCGATCGACGCCGCGGGGCTCGAGGTGACGCGTCGAGTCTGGTTGCGCGGACCGAGCGAATCCGAGCAGGGTCCCGCGAAGCAGGCTTCGCCGCCCGTGGTGCTGGCTCGACATTCGAAGCGCGCGAAAACCCGCACGCTAGTGACGCCGCCGCCTCCGCGCTGGACGTTCGCGAGCCTGCCCGACCAGCGCGTGCGCGTGCGCGTGAAGGGCGCGCCCGCGGGCCTGCACGACGTGCGCATCGAGCGCGGCACCACCCGCTCGCTGCCCGAGGACGTGGCGTTCGCCACCTGGGACGGCGCGGCGTGGTGCGCGGTGTTGAACGTGAGCGGCACCCCCGACCCCGAGGGCTTCTGGATCAAGGGCTCGCGCGCGGACAGCACGGCCTGGTGGCATCGCGGGAGCGTTGCGCTGTGGCCCACGGGCACGCCGCTCCCGGTTCGCGTCGAGGACTGGGCGAGCGCGCAGATCGAAGGAGACCGTGTCTACGAGAGCGGCGTGGTGATGGTGCGAACGGCCCCGCTGTCGGGACTGCCCAGGGGTGCGACGGGGGTGCGCGCCGCGCTCGAACTTTCTCCCGCCAGTCCACCGCTTCGCCGTCCGGTGGGAGTGATGCTGTCGCTGCCGGCCGACCGTACGCGCGACCGCATGGGTGTCTACCGGCGCGATGGCGACGCGGGCTCCTGGGAGTGGACCGACGCCGAGTGGGACAGCACGTCTCGCTCGTTCCGTGCCACGAGCACACGGCTTGGTCAGTTCGCGATGCTGCGCGATACGACGTCGCCTCTGGTGCGCGTCATCACACCCGCCGCGCGGCCGCGCCGCGGCGACTAATCGACGTGGAGGCTCTCCGCTCGCGCGAGCGACGCGGCGAGCGGCATCGCGGGCCGTGCGAGCGCGTTCACCGTGGACGGCGTGCGCGTGCCCACGGAGTGGGACGCTGAGAAACGCGTGCTGCGCTGGCGGCCGCTCGTGCCGCCGGCGGCGGGGCGGCATCACTACCGGCTCCTCGTCCAGGACCGGGTCGGCAACCGCACGGTCCGCACGGGTGCGTTTGTGATAGCTTCGCGCTGACCGAATCGTCGCACACCGCGGCGTCCCGAGGCGTGGGACCGCAACCACCGGGCGGCCGGATCCGCGCGTTCCAGCACGGGTGCCCTCGCGCACAGGATGCGCCATGAAGCATTCGGACTTCGTCCACCTTCACAACCACAGCGATTACTCCCTGCTGGACGGCGCGAGCCCGATCCCCGCCATGGTCCGGCGGGCCGCCGAGATGCAGATGCCCGCGCTGGCGCTCACCGACCACGGCGCGATGTTCGGCGCGGTCGAGTTCTACCAGGAAGCGCGGAAGGCCGGCGTGAAGCCGATCGTGGGCATGGAGGCCTACGTCACGCGCGGCAGGCTCACCGACCGGATTCCCGGGGACACCGCACACCACCTGGTGTTGCTGGCCCGCGACGAGCGCGGCTTCAAGAACCTGATGCGGCTCGCGAGCCTCGCTTATCTCGAGGGCTTCTACTACAAGCCGCGCGTGGATCACGACGTGCTCGCTGCCCACGCCGGAGGTCTGTTGGCACTTTCGGCGTGCCCCAAGGGCGAGGTCGCAACCGACCTGCTCGCCGACCGCGACGAAGTCGCGCTGCGTACGGCCGGCATGTACCGCGACATGTTCGGCGCGGACAACTACTTCCTCGAGATCCAGAACCACGGCATCGACATCGAGGACAAGATCCGCGCCAAGGCCGCAGCCCTCGCCGCGCGCACCGGCATCCCGCTCGTGGCGACGAACGACTGTCATTACATCGAGCGCGACCACGACGAGGCACAGGACGTCCTGATCTGCATCCAGACCGGCAAGAACGTCAGCGACGAGAAACGCATGAAGGCAGTGGCCGGACTGCATTTCCGCTCGCCGGACGAGATGAAGCTTGCGTTCGCGGATCACCCGCAGGCGGTGCTCAACACGCTCGCCGTGGCCGAACGCTGCAACTTGCAGCTCGACTTCGGGAAGCCTCTCCTGCCGGAGTTCCCGCTGCCGAAGGGCGAGATGGACGCCGACAGCTACTTCCGGCGGCTCGCGTGGGAGGAGTTGGGCACACGCTACCGGGGCGACGTCTCCGAGGCGCTCAAGCAGCGCTTCCAGTACGAGCTCGACGTCATCTGCAAGATGGGCTTCGCCTCGTACTTCCTCATCGTCCGCGACTTCATCCACTTCGCCAAGTCGCGCGGCATCGGCGTGGGACCGGGGCGCGGCTCGGTGGCGGGCTCGCTGGTGGCGTACGCGCTGCGCATCACGGACATCGACCCGCTCAAGCACCAGCTCATCTTCGAGCGCTTCCTGAATCCCGAGCGTGTCACGATGCCTGATATCGACATCGACTTCGACGATGTCCGTCGCGGCGAGGTCATCGACTACGTGAAGTCGAAGTACGGCGAGCACAACGTCACGCAGATCATCACGTTCGGCACCATGGGTGCCAAAGGCGTGCTGCGCGACGTGGGCCGCGCGCTGGGCCTGCCGGTGGCCGAGGTGGATCGCATCGCGAAGTTGGTGCCCGACGGGCTCGGTATGACGCTGCAGAAGGCGCTCGACCAGACGCCCGACTTGAAGTCCCTGCCCCAGCGCGGGCCCGTGTACGCGAAGCTCCTGCGCAGCGCGCACGTGCTCGAGGGGCTGGCGCGTCACGCCTCGGTGCACGCCGCGGGCGTGCTCATCACGCCCGGGCCGCTCACCGACTACGTGCCGCTCTGCCGCCAGAAGGGCGACCTCGTCACCACGCAGTGGGACATGAAGTCGGTGGAGAAGGCGGGCCTCCTGAAGATGGACTTCCTCGGGCTCCGCACGCTGTCGGTGCTGCAGGAGGCCGTGGACCTGGTGCAGCTCCATCACGGCGTGACCGTGGACCTCCAGGCGCTGCCCGCGGACGACGCCAAGGCTTTCCAGGTGTTCCAGGACGCCGAGACCGTGGCGATCTTCCAGTTCGAGTCCACGGGCATGCGCGATTATTTGAAGCGACTGAAGCCGACGGTGTTCGAGGACTTGACCGCCATGAACGCGTTGTATCGCCCGGGCCCGATGGAGAACATCCCGTACTTCATCGACTGCAAGCACGGCCGGCAGAAGGTGAAATACGACCACACCAAGCTCGAGCCCATTCTGTCGGGCACCTACGGCGTGTTCGTGTACCAGGAACAGGTCATGGCGGCGGCACACGACCTCGCGGGCTTCAGCATGGCACAGGCCGACGAGCTGCGCCGTGCCATGGGCAAGAAGATCGTGGAGGAGATGGCGAAGAAGCGCGCGCAGTTCATCGAGGGCTGCGCCAAGACCTCGCGTGTCGCCGAGCGCACCGCGGACCGTATCTTCACGACGATGGAGAAGTTCGCCGGCTACGGCTTCAACAAGTCGCACAGCGCCGCGTACGCGCTCGTGGCGTACCAGTGCGCCTGGTTGAAGGGCAATCACCCGGCCGAGTTCATGGCCGCCACGCTCACGAGCGAGATGGGCGACTCGGCCCGCGTGCTCACGCTCATCGATGAGTGCCGGCGCTTGAAGCTCGAGCTGCTGCCGCCCGACGTGAACCACTCGGAGTGGAAGTTCACGCTCGAGGGCGGCCGTATCCGGATCGGACTGGGAGCCGTGCGCAACGTCGGTCACGGCGCGGTGGAGCTGATCGTGAGGGCGCGCGCCCAGGGCGGGGCGTTCAAGGACTTAGCCGACCTCGCCGCGCGCGTGCCGGCGGGCTCGATGAATCGCCGTGTGCTCGAGAGCCTCGTGGCCTCGGGCGCGTGTGACTCGCTGGGCGGCGCGCGCGAGCGGCTCTACGCCGGCGCGGCGCTGGCGCTGGAGCACGCCGCGACACTCCATCGCGAGCGCTCGAGCGGACAGTCGTCGCTGTTCGGCGAGGCGAGCGACGACCCGGGTGTGGCGGTGGCGCCACCGCTCCCCGAGGCGCCACCGTGGAGCAGCCGCGAGCGGGGCGCCCGCGAAAAAGAGGTGCTCGGCTTCTACTTCTCCGGTCACCCGCTCGAGCACCTGCGTGCGGACCTCGAGCGTGTCGCCACGCATGGCATCGCGCAGGCGCTCGAGCTCGGCGACGGCGCCGAGGTGCGCGTCGTGGGGCTCGTCGGCGAGATCAAGCAGCTGACCACGCGCTCGGGCAAGCTCATGGCGATGGTCGTGCTCGAGGA
>JAHFBX010000298.1 GCA_023249815.1 Candidatus Eiseniibacteriota bacterium | reverse complement strand
CCCCGCATGGCCGCCGCCCGGCCCGGTGGCGTTCTCGTCGCAGAGCGGCGCGCTGGGGCTCGCCATCCTCGAGACGGCAGGCGCGTTGGGACTCGGCATCTCGCAGTTCGTGAGCGTCGGCAACAAGGCCGACGTCTCGGGCAACGACCTGCTCGAGTACTGGGAGCACGACGCCGACACGTCGGTGATCCTGCTCTACCTCGAGTCGTTCGGGAATCCGCAGCGCTTCACGCAGATCGCGCGGCGCGTGGGCCGCACGAAACCCATCGTGGCCGTGAAGAGCGGACGCACGCGATCGGGCGCGCGCGCCGCGTCCAGCCACACGGGCTCGCTCGCGGGCTCCGATACAGCAGTAGACGCGCTCTGCCGGCAGTCGGGCGTCCTCCGCACCGACACGATCGAGGAGCTGTTCGACGTGGCCATGCTGCTCGCGAGCCAGCCGCTGCCACGCGGCGCTCGCGTGGGCATCGTCACGAACGCCGGCGGCCCGGGAATCATGGCGAGCGACGCCTGCGAGAGCCACGGGCTCGAGCTCCCCTCGCTCTCCGAGGCGACGCTCACCGCGCTCAAGGAGTTCCTGCCGCCCGAGGCCAGCGTGCGAAACCCGGTCGACATGATCGCGTCGGCCAAGCCGGAGTCGTTCGAGAAGAGCGTGCGGCTGGTGCTCACCGATCCCAACGTGGACGCGCTGCTCGCCATCTACGTGCCACCCATCGTGACGCAGCCGTCCGAGGTGGCAGCGGCCATCCTGCGCGGGGCTTCCGAGGCGGCGGCCGAGCTGGCCGGCAAGGGCGAGGCGCCAAAGCCGATCCTCTCCTGCTTCATGGGTGCGCACGGCGTGCCCGAGGTGATGCGCTCGCTCCAGCGCGGACACGTCCCCTCTTACCCGTTCCCCGAGTCGGCGGCGATCGCGCTCGCCCGCGCCGTCAGCTACTCGCGCTGGCGTTCGGGTCCGGAAGGGCACGAGGTGGACTTCCCCGACGTGAATGGCGCGTCGGCCAAGGTCATCGTGCGCCAGGCCGGCCGGCCCGCGAAGCCCGGCGAACCGGTGTGGCTCTCCGCGGTGGAGGTTCGCGCCATGCTCGAGGCCGTCGGCCTCCCGAGCGCTCCCGAGGTGATGGCGCTCACCGCGGGCGAGGCCTCGGAGGCTGCGAAGCGCGTCGGGTTCCCGGTGGCGGTGAAGCTGGCGTCGCGCACGCTCACGCACAAGACCGACGTGGGCGGCGTCATGCTGGGCCTGCGCACGGAAGACGAGGTGCGCAAGGCGTTCGCTGAGATCGGCCGGCGCCTGGACGAGAAAGGCCTGCGGGTGCAGATGGACGGCGTCACCGTGCAGCCCATGCTCGAGGGCGGCGTCGAGGTGATCGTGGGCATGGCACGCGATCCGTCATTCGGCCCGGTGCTCATGTTCGGCCTCGGCGGGGTGCACGTGGAAGTGCTGAAGGACGTGACGTTTCGCGTCTGCCCGATCACCGACCGCGACGCGCACGACCTGATCCGCGAGGTGCGCGGCTTCCAACTCTTACAGGGCTGGCGGGGCTCGCCGCCGGCGGACACCGTGGCGCTCGAGCAGTTGATCCTGCGTGTCGCGCAGCTCTCCCGCTCGGTGCCGGAGATCCTCGAACTGGACTTGAACCCGGTGAAGGTGCTCCCCGGCGGACGCGGCTGCGTCATCCTGGATGCGCGCATCGGCGTCCGACCCTGAAGCGCTCGCCATGACCGACGCAGAGCGCGACGCGTTCGCCCGGCTACTCGAGGTGTGCAGGAAGCTGCGTGGACCCGATGGCTGCCCCTGGGATCGCGAGCAGACGCTCGAGAGCATGACGCCCTACTTGACGGAAGAGGCAGCGGAGTCGGTCGAGGCGATCGGCAATGGCGACGCGGCGCACGCCACCGAGGAACTGGGAGACCTGGCGTTCCTCGTGATCTTCTGCCTCGAGCTCGCGCGCGAACGCTGGGGCGTGGGGCTCGCCGAGGCGCTCGACCGCGCGTCCGACAAGCTGATCCGTCGGCACCCGCACGTCTATGGAGAGGCGCGCGTCGAAGGCGGCGAAGCGGCGTACCGCCAGTGGCAGGAGATCAAGAAGGCCGAGCGAAAGGACGCGGGAGCATCGCTCCTGGGCGAGCAACCCAAGGGTCTCCCGGCGTTGGTCGCCGCCTACCGACTTCAAGAAAAGGCGGCCGCGGTGGGCTTCGACTGGCCGGACCGCGGCGGGGCACTCGCCAAGGTGCGAGAGGAGACGGATGAGGTCGCTCGTGTGGTGGAGGGCGACACCACGCCCGCGCTCGCTCGCGAGTTCGGCGACCTGCTGTTCGCCGTCGTGAACCTGGCGCGCAAGTCGGGCGCGGACCCCGAGCGCGAGCTGCGCGCCACCATGCACCGCTTCCGCGAGCGGTTCCTGCACATCGAACGACGGCTGGCGGAGACTGGCCGGACACCCACGCAGTCGAACCTCGAGGAGATGGACGCGCTGTGGGAGGAAGCCAAGCGCCTGCAGCGTTCGCCCGCTCCGACTGGAGAGAAGACATGACCGACACGACCCCCGACCGCGGCCGCGAGGCGGCGCTGTTCCTGCAGCTCGTCCTGGGCCTCCAGCAGGCCGCGATGGTGGCGCTCGGCAAGCTCATGAACCCCATGACGTCCAAGCTCGATCGCAACCTCGAGGCGGCGCGCAACACGATCGACACGCTCGCCGCCATCGAGGCGCGCACGCGCGGGAACCTCGAGAGTGACGAGCAGCGAGTGCTGACCCAGGTGCTGACCGACCTGCGATTGAATTACCTTGACGAGGTGAAGAAGGGCTGATTCCGCCCTCGCGGGTTGGCCCCGCGACTTGGTATCCTCCGGGCTCGAGACACCCCAACCTGCTGATCCCCGCACCGGAAGGAGCCCGCCCCGATGGGCCAGCCGTACGCCTGCCGCCTGGGCCGTAAGTCCGCCCCGGCCTTGGCACTCGCACTCACCCTCGCAGCCCTCACGCCGACACTCGCCGGGGCCGCCATCGTCATCAACGAGATCTTCCCAAACCCGGTCGGTTCTGAAACCGGACCTCAAGAAAAAGTCGAGATCTTCAACACTGGCCCGAACGCCGTGGACATGACTGGCTGGGCCATCGACGACGCCGCCACGATCGGCCAGGTGACCATCCGCGCCGGCATTCCCGAGCACCTGGACCCCACCTGCTCGACCAACCCGATCATCCAGCCGGGCGAGTTCCGCGTCGTGTACATGGGCGCCGGCAGCGCTGTGCTCAACAACACCGGCGACAACGTCTACCTGGTCTCCGATCGGCTGCTGAACGCCACGGTGGTGCACTCCGTCACGTACGGCCAGACGCCCGGCGAAGGCCAGTCGTGGGCGTGCGTCCCGAACGGCTCGACCAACTTCGCGTGGACCGTGACGCCGACGCTGTGCGCGTCGAATGGCGGCGCCACCGGCGACGTGACGCCGCCGGGCAGCGTGAGCGACCTGATCGCAGCCCCGGGCGCGTCCCCCGGTGAAGTACAGCTCACGTGGACGGCGCCGGGGGACGACGGCGCCACCGGCACGGCGAGCTCGTACACCATCAAGGTGTCGCACACCACGATCAACACCGGCAACTTCAACGCCGCGGCCGACCTCGACCGCTGGATCGGCGAGCCGCTGCCGCATGTGGCCGCGACGCCCGAAACGCTGTTCGTGTTCGGGCTGAACCCCGATTCCACGTGGTATTTCGCGCTGGAGGCGCAGGACGAGGTGCCGAACACGAGCGCCGTGTCGAACGACGCCAGTACGTCGCCGCTCGCGGGAACGCTCCTGAACCCGAACCTCGGCTACCAGCACTACTACGGCAACCTGCACTCTCACACGAGCTACTCGGACGGCGTGCAGACGCCGGCGCAGGCATTCGCGTATGCGCGCAACTCGGCGCCCACGCCGCTCGACTTCCTCGCCGTGACCGAGCACAACCACAGCGGCGCGGGCATGCAGCTGTCGAGCTACCCGCTGCTCAAGAACGAGGCCGCGGCGGCGAACGATGACGGCAACTTCGTCGCGATCTTCGGCCAGGAGTGGGGCATCATCTCCACCGGCGGGCACGCGAACGTGTTCGAGTCTCCCACGCTGTTCGGCTGGGAGAACGGCAACTACGACGTGTTCGTGGCGCAGGGCGACTACACTGGGCTCTACACCGCGTTTCGTGCAAATCCGCCCGCCGGCGG
>JAHFBX010000297.1 GCA_023249815.1 Candidatus Eiseniibacteriota bacterium | reverse complement strand
AGGCGGTCGCAGCACGAGGACGCGCTGGCCGCGACGCGAGCCGCGGTGGCCGAGGGGATCGTGCCGGGCGGCGGCGTGGCGCTGCTGCGCGCCGGAGCCGTGTTGGAGGCGCTCTCACTCCGCTCGTTCGAGAACGCCGGACGCGACGTGGTCGCCGCCGCGCTGTCCGCGCCGGCGAGGCAGATCGCGCACAACGCCGGCGCCAATGGCGACGAGGTGATGTCGCGCGTGCGCTCCGGCGACGGCTGGTTCGGCTTCGACGCCATGTCCGGGGCGTTCGGCTCGCTCGATGCCGCCGGCATCGTGGACCCGGCCAAGGTGGCGCGCTGCGCGCTGCAGCACGCCGGCGCCCTGGGTGGACTCGTGCTCACGACCAATGCGCTCGTCGTGGACGATGGGCCGGCGGGCGGCGAGGCGAAGTAGCGCAACTCCCGCGCCCGGCGGAGCATCCGCCGCTCTTCCGCACTACTCCAGGATAAGCATCTTCCTATTGAGCACGGTGCGGCCCAATCGCAGGCGACCGAGATAGACCCCGCTGGGGAGCCCGTGGCGCCGGAACTCTACCTGATGAACCCCGGGCGTGACCCGCCGGTCGCGGAGCAACGTCGCCACCAGCCGCCCCGCCAGGTCGAACACCTCGAGCGTTACCTGCGCTTCGGAGCGAAGGGCATACGTGATGCTCGTCATTGTTCGGAAGGGGTTGGGGGAGTTCTCGAGCCTGAGCGAGAGCGGAAGATCTGCCGGCCCCGGAACGTCGAGTGTGGCGAGACCCAGGGCGGCGAAATTGCTGCGTGCCTGGCCGCCGACGCTGCTGAACGCTCCACCGGCGTAGATCGTGAGGCCACTCACTGCCAGTGCACGTACCGCTCCACGGACATTCGCGTTCCATGGCGTCGCCGCCCCGCTCGCGGCATCGAGGGCGGCAATGCCAACGCGCGTCTGTCCGCCGATGTTGTTGAACATTCCGCCCGCATAGATCGTGGAACCGTTCACGGCCAGGGCGCTGACCACGTGGTCCGCGGCCGGGTCCCAGTTGGTGGCCGACCCCGTCGCCGCATCGAGCGCCGCGATCCTGCCGCGTGTCTGCCCGCCGACGTGGGTGAAGCCTCCGCCCACATAGACCGTGAAGCCGTTCACCGCCAGCGCATGGACCTCGCTGTTCGCGTTCGGGTCCCATGCGGTGGCGGCCCCCGTCGTGGCATCGAGCGCCGCGAGGTTGTTTCGAGGCTGTCCGCCGATGCCGGTGAAGAGCCCGCCCGCATACACCGTGGAGCCGCTCACGGCGATCGCGTTCACGAACGGGTAATCCTCAGCGATCGCGTTCGGGTTCCACGCCGTGACGGCGCCGGTCGCGACATCGACCGCGCCGATGCCGCTCCGGCTCGAACCCAAGGCATCGAAACGCCCACCTGCATACATGGTCGACCCGCTCCTCATGAGGGCGAAGACGAATTCATTCGCGTAGGGATCCCATCCGGTTGCGGCTCCGGTCGTGGCATCGAGAGCGGCGATGCAGCTCCGCTCCTGCCCGCCGATCCAGCCGAAGTACCCGCCCGCGTAAACGATCGAGCCGCTCACTGTGAGAGCGCGGATGGGTCCGCCGGCGTTTGGGTTCCACGCGGTCGCCGCCCCGGTCGTCGCGTCCAGTGCGGCGAGATAATTGCGCGCCTTCCCGCCGATGCTGGTGAAGTAGCCTCCCGCGTAGACCGTGGAGCCGCTGATCGCGAGCGCGAAGACGTTGTGATCGGCATTCGGGTTCCAGGTGGCGATCGCCCCGGTGCTCATGTCGAACGCAGCGAGTCGGCCGCGCGCCTGTCCGCCGATGCTGGTGAATCGCCCGCCCACGTAGAGTGTGGAACCGCTCGACGCGAGCGCGTCCACGATGCCGTCGGAGTTCGGGTTCCAGGTCGTGGCCGCTCCTGTCGTGGCGTCGAGCGCGGCAATGCCCTTGCGCGACTGCCCGCCGATGCTGGTGAAGTACCCGCAGGCATAGACCGTGGATCCTTGGACCACGAGGTCGCGGACTTGGTCGCTCGAGCCAGGATTCCAGACCGTGGCCACCCCTGTCGCGGCGTCCAGCGCGGCGATCCGGAGTCGGGGCTGCCCGCCGATGCCCGTGAAGTTACCACCCACGTAGACCGTGGCCCCGCTCACCACCAAGAGACTCACGTTGGGATAGGGTCCGGTGACACCCGGGTTCCAGGGCGCCGCCGCCCCGGTCGTGGCATCCAGCGCCGCGATGCAGTTGCGCGACTCGCCGCCGATGCTGGTGAAACTCCCGCCCACGTAGACCGTCGCACCGCTGACCGCGATGGAACCCACGCCGCCGTTCGGGGCTGGGTTCCAACCGGTGGTCGTCCCCGTTGTGGCATCGATCGCGGCGATCCCGTTGCGCGCTTGCGCACCGACAATGGTGAAAAGTCCGGTCGCATAGACGGTCGAGCCGCTGCGCTCGAGTTCGAGGACCTCGTCATTTGCGCCCGGATTCCAATCGGTGACCGACAGGTCCGATGACACGTGCGCAAGATTGAATCGAGGAACACCGCCGACGTTCGCGAAATCTCCCCCGATGTACCAGCCGCCGGCTCCATCGGGAACGACCGCATGAACGACACCCACGACCTTCGGAAACGACGATGGAAATTCACCGCTCGTGGCGTCAAGTGGAACTCCGGAGCCCGTGGCGGGCCCGACCTGTGTGAAATCCCCACCGACATAGATCGTGTTTCCATCTCGGACCACCGCACGTACCGCCGCATTCGCAACCCACATCTGTTCGTGAACCGACTGCGCGAGCCCAGCATGGTTCGTTGCGATCACGCAAGTCAGGGCCAGCACGAGACGGGTCAAGGCCCGCCAAACGACTGGCATCACGCAGCGCCGGGAAGTTGGGACTGCGGCGAGTTGCGGGCGTGCGGCGTGGCCCGGGCGGGAGCCGTGAGCGTGCAGCGACATGGCGGGCCCCTGAGTGATTGCGAGGGGGCGTCCTGTCCACGTGAGAAGGACGCGATTTCGGTCCGACAATACTTCATCGCGATCGGACGGCGCGTCAATCCTCGCGTTTAGAGACACAAAACGACAGTTGAACCCCCACACCGTTGCATGCTGCACGCCACGCGCTTACGCCGTGTCATGGCCGGCCGAGCGGTCTCGCGGGTTCTGGCGCGGCGAGCACTTCAAGCGAGGTGCCGTCCGCGAGCGCGAGACTCGCGCTTGCTTCGATCGCCTCGCGCCGGACGACGGCGAAGCCCGCGTGGCCCACGACGCTCGTCAGCACACCCGCGTTCTCGCCGGACGCGACCACATCGGCAGGCACCGGCACGGCGCGCGTGTCGCCGAGCCGCACGCGCACCGGCCGGCGGCGAACGCTCTCGTACGTGATGAGTCGCTGGAGCGCCTCCTGGCCGGTGAAGCAGCCCTTCGCGAGATGCACCTCGTGCGCGAGCCCGACTTCGAACGGGTTGAACGCCTCGACGATCTCGTGCGCGTGCCGGGGGTGGAGCAGCGCGATGCGAGCTTCCTCGCCGAGCGGCTCGCCGCCCTCGATCACGAGCCGCGTGCCGTCACCTGTCGCCACCTCGCGCGGCACGTCGCCGGCTTCGGCCAGTACGCCCGCGGTGCCTGCGACCCCGCGCGAGAGCACGACGGTGAGATCCGCGGACCGGTCCTCGATGCGAACGTCGTCGCGGAACACGCTCTTGTCCACGGCCGCGGCCAGTTCCTCACCCGGGGCGTCTGCGCGCAACAGCCACACCGCGCCATCTCGCGTGACGGCCACGACCGCGCGGTGAAGCAGCCGTCCGCGAAAGTCGCAGAACAGCGTGGCGCGCGCCTGTCCCGGCACCAGGTCCGCGAGCGCGTTGCTGGTGACCCGGTGGAGCAGCGACAGCGTGTCCCGTCCGGTGAGTCGCAGTGCGGTGGTCTCGAGCATGCAGTCACGCTAGGCGCGTCGCACGAATGGCGCAACCCGAGGCCCGATGCTAGTTTCCCGACCTTCCTTCATGCGGAGGTCCAAGTCCATGCCCGTCACCGAGACGACGCTCGCCGAACTCCTCGAGCAGCTCGTCAACATCCCCAGTGTCACCGGGAACGAGCAGGAGATCGTGGACTGGATCATGCGCCGGCTCGCAGCCACGAGCCGCGGCGAGGTCCTCCGCCACGGGCTCTCGATCGTGTGGCGGGCGCCACGCAAGGGCCGGCCGCTGGTGGTGCTCGCGG
>JAHFBX010000039.1 GCA_023249815.1 Candidatus Eiseniibacteriota bacterium | reverse complement strand
CCGCGCCGGCAAGCGTGTCGCCGCGCCACGCCACGTACGCCGTGGCGAGCCGCGCCTCGCAACGCGCGCGGGCGCGCGCCTCGACCGCCCTCACGTCCGTGGGCTAGAGCGCCAGCGTCCGGCGCTCGATGCGCGCGCCCGGGAAGACGCGCGCCAGCGCCCGGTCGAGCGTCAGGGCGTCCGTGGCACGCGCCGGGGCGGGCGCGGCCGCGAGCAGCGCGGCCAGCGCCAGCCCGGCGAGACCGGAGTTCAGAACAGCCACCCGAGCGCCACGTTCCAGCGGCTCGTCTCCGTGTTCGCCTGGTTGCTGCGGAACTCGCGGTCGGCTTTGAGGACGACGCTCGGATGCGGCTTCACCGCGACGCCGAACGTCATGATCTCGCGCTCGTTCGCCGGATCCTCGGTGCCGCCGGGGACGCTCTCCTGCGTGTCGTATCTCTCGACGCGCATGTACGGTGCCAGACTCCACTCCGTGCCCGGCCACGCCACGCTCGCGACGTCGTAGAGCGCCTCGCCGTAGCCGCCGGAGAAACGCTCGCCGATCCGGTCGCTGCCCGAGAGGCCGAGCGCGTCGGAGAGTTCGCCGGCCTCGGCGATGTTGCCCGAGGCCCACAACCCGCGGAGCTGGAGGCCGCGCCACCGCCAGTCGCCATGCACGTCGAACAGCGTCGTGCGCACGCTCAAGTTCGCGCCCGACGGCTGCGGCCGCTGCCACGCGCTGCCGGTGAAGGCCGAGACACCGAGCGTCAGGCCCCTCGTACCCTTCCAGTCGAAACGGCCGGCGAGCGCCGGATGCGTCAGCAGCGCTTGCGAACCGTCCTGCCGGCCGCCGCGCACGGTGCTCGACCCCGAGAAGTGGCTCGCGTCCAGCCCCTCGACCAGGTACGCGCGCCACTCCACGCCGCGTTCGCTGCTGCCGTAGAAGCCGGCGCCGATCGCCGCCCACGTGCTCGGGATGACCAGTCGCTCGCTGTCGGGACGGCGTGCGCCCGGGAACACGGGCGGCTCGTGTTGCTCGTTCACGAGCCCCATCGGCACCAGCAGCTTGCCGGCGCGCACGCCGAGCCACGGCCGCGCCTGCCAGTCCACGTACGCGAACTCGAGCACGACCTCGCCCGTGAGCTCGGCCGTGCCTTCGTGGCTCGACGGATCGACGACGACTTCCGCCTCGTCCTTCACGCCGGCGTGCTCCAACTCGATCTCCGAGTTGAAGAGGAGTGAAGGCGAGAACTTGTGGCCCACGTAGAAGACGACGCGGAGCAGGTCCGCGCGCGCGCGCTGGTTCGACGCGACGCCATCCTCGCGCTCCAAGTCCGACGACTCCATCAGCATCTCGCCGTAGCCTCCGATCGAGGTGCCGCCCGCGAGGCCATAGACGCGCGACGCGCCGGGGGCGAAGCCGTGACGGGAGACGGACACGCTCGAGCTGTCGGAGGCGGCGCCACCCAGCTTCAAGCGTTCGAGCTCGGCCAGCGCGGCGTCGAGCTTCTTTTCCACGTCAGCGAGACGTTGCTCGGTGGATTGCGCACGCGCGAGCGGCGTGTGAGCGAGCAGGAGCAATGCGGCCACGGCAGGCATGACACGGGGGACTCTCATGGCGTCCTTGTGAGTTGGGTGAGCGGTGTGAGGGAGCTTGGGGGTGAATGAACGGTGAGTCGGACCGCGGGCGCGGACTCGAAGACCCTCAGGTTCCACGCTTCGGCGCGCACGTGGCGGCCCGAGGGTTCGAGCCACAGCACGCCGACTTCGGGATGCGCCAGCGCGAACGCGGCCGCGCCGTCGCGGCCCATGACCAGCAGCGCCGTCGAGAGCGCGTCCGCACGCGTGCCGCTCGGCGCCCACACCGTCGCAGACGCAGAGGTCGCGAGCGGCCGGCCGGTGCGCGGGTCGAGCACGTGGCCGAGCCGGCGACCGGCGGTGCGCACGAAGCGCTCCGACTGGGAGCTGGTCGAGAGCGAACCGCCGCCGAGCACCAGCCGAACGATAGGTTTCTCGCGGTGCGCGGGATGCGCCACCCATGCGTCCCGCTCGGCAGCACCCAGATCGAGTCGTTGACCGCCCGCGTCGAGCATGGCGGCGCGGATGCCTCGCTCGGACAGCACGTGCGCGGCCCAATCGAGCGCGAAGCCCTTGCCGATTCCGCCCAGGTCGAGCTGGGCGCCTCCGAGCCGGACCCGCTGGCCGTCCACTCGCACCCGGCGCCGATCCACGCGCGCAAGGGCGTCGGCAAGCTCACGCTCGCCGGGCACGTGGCCCGCGCCGCGCAAGTCCCAGGCTCGCGTGAGGGACTCCACCGTGGGATCGAACGTGCCGCCGGTGAGCTCGGCCAAGGTCAGTGCGGAATCCAGTATGGCCCGAAGCGGCTCCGAGACGTGCTCTGCCGAGCCCGCCTCGTTCAAGCGCGAGAGTTCGCTCGTGGGCTGCCAGTTGCTGATGCACGCCTCGAGTTCGGCCACGCGGTCGAGCGCCGCCTCCAGCGCCGACGCGGCCTCCGCCTCGGGAGCGCTGAACGTGAACAGCGTGCCCATGAGCCAGCGTGATCGCTCAGCCGCGCCGGCAGGGGCCGGCACTGCCAACAAGGACGCGATGACGCAGGCGAGAACCCGGCGCGTGGGCCTCGGGGTCATCGAGGCGGCGACACGAGGCAGGCGAGGCCGCAATCGGCACAGGCCGTGGTGCTGCCGCACGAGCGATGGAAGGCGTCGAATCGCGTGCGGAAGAGCTCGCCCACCTCGCGGTCGTCCTGAAGCAGCTTGAGGAAGTCCACGATGCGCTCGGTGGTGGCGCCGCTCACGTCGTGCTCGATCAGGCAGGCTTCGCGTTCGGCCGTGCCCTCGGGTATGCGCAGCACGTCGTGCAGAAACGAGCGCAGCACGACGTAGCGATGATGCACCTCGCGCGCGATGCGCTCACCCGCCGGGGTGAGCAGCAGGAAACGATGTTCGTCGTGCGCCAGCAGGCCCCTCGCCTCGAGCGGGCGCAGGCCGACCGACAGCGTGGCCGGCGTGACGTCGAGCGTGCGCCCGAGGTCGGCGAGGCGGGCGTAGCCGCGCGCCGAGCGCAGCTCCCAGATGGCGCGCAGGTAGTGTTCCTGGCTGGGCGTGAGCTCGCGATCGAGCGCGTGCTTGCCGGAGAGCATCCAAGGCTCCAGAGTGCGGGGCAGAGTTTGGCGTGAGGCTATTCAAACGACTGTTAGGGCGACCTAACTACCACCCACCGCCGTCCGAGTCAACCCTTGTGCTGCGGCTAGTGTTGCTGCCGCTCCCAGCGCCGACTTCCCGGCGAACCGGCGCTCTCCCGCAACGATCTACAGTCCCACAGGGCACCCGAAACAATCTTCGCAGCACAACCCATGACCTACGACCCCACCATCGCTCTGCTGTTCCAGATGCTCTGCACGCTCGCGCTTGCCGCCGTGCACCTCGGCCTCTGGCGCCAGCGGCATCAGCCTTTCCACGCCACCTGGGCCGCGGCCTGGGTGGTGTACGCGGTGCGGCTGGCGTTCATCGCGGCGTACCTGAACGAGCGCGAGCTCGGCTGGCTGTTCGCGCACCAGGTGGTGACGCTGTGGTCCGGACTGCTGCTGCTGTGGGCCGCGCTCCAGTTCGCGCTCGGCGCGCGCTGGCGGTCGGTGTTCCTCGTGGCGCCTGTGGTCGCGGTGGGATGGGCGGCGTTCACCGTGTTCGTCGTGCACGACATGGCCACGGCCGGATTGTCCTCGGCGCTCCTGCTCTCCGCGGTCACGCTCGGCACCGGGCTCGTGTTCTGGCGCCGGAACCAGATCGCGCGCTCGACGGGTGCGCGCGTGCTGGCATGGACGTTCCTGCTGTGGGGGCTCCACCACCTCGACTACCCGCTGCTGCGCGCCCAGGGCTCGGGCGTGCTGCTCGGCGTGTTCATGGACGTCACGCTGCTCGTGCTGGTGGCGGTGGGCACGCTCACGCTCGTGCTGGGCGACGAGCGCACCACGCTCGCGCAGCGCACGGTGGAGCTCGAGCATCTCTCCGGGCTGCTGCTGCGCGCACAGGAAGAGGAGCGCCGGCGGATCGCGCGCGAGCTGCATGACGAGGCGGGCCAGACGCTGACCGCGCTCAAGATCCAACTCGACCTCGAGGGCCGGACCGACGCGAGCGCGCACGTGGCCGAGGTGCTGCGCCGCATTCGCGACGTGAGCGAACTGCTGCGGCCACGTGCGCTGGACGACCTGGGGCTGGCGCCCGCGCTGCGCGCGCACATCGAGGACTTCTCGCGCCGCACGCGCATCGAGGTATCGCTGGAGCTCGACGAATCCACCGGCTGGCCCCCCGAGGTGGCGCTCACGCTCTATCGCGTCGCGCAGGAGGCGCTCACGAACGTGGCGCGGCATTCGGGCGCGCGTCACGCCTGGGTGCGGCTTGCGCGCCGGCGCCACGAGGGCCGGCTGGTGGTGGAGGACGACGGGCGCGGCATGCTGGCGGGGCTCGAACCCAACATGGGACTGCTCGGCATGCGCGAGCGGGTCGGCGCGGCGGGCGGAACGCTCAAGCTCGAGACCGCAGGCGCGGGAGGACTGCGCGTGGAGGCCCTGGTGCCGCTCGGGAGCGGAGCATGAGCGGCGCGCGCAGCATTCGCGTGCTGCTCGCCGACGACCACGCGCTCGTGCGCTCGGGCGTGCGCAGCGTGCTCGAGTCGGCGGGCGGCATCGAGGTCGTGGGCGAGGCGGGGCGCGGTGATGAGACGCTCGAGATGCTCGCGAAACTCGAGCCCGACGTGCTGCTGCTCGATCTCAACATGCCTGGAGGCGATGGCTTCGGTGTGTTGCGCCAGGCCAGGGACACCGCCGGCGGCGTGCGCATCGTGGTGCTCACGTTGCACGTGCAACCGGAGTACATCGCGCGGGCGCTGCGCGAGGGCGCCGACGGCTACCTGTCCAAGGACCTCGCGGTGCAGGAGCTGCCGGAGGCGATCGCCGACGTCATGGCGGGCCGGCCGCATTTCGGCGCGCAGGTGCAGGAGATGATGGCGAAGCTCGTGCGCACCGGCGACGACACGGCCACGAAACTCACGCCGCGTGAGCGCGAGGTGTGGAAGGGGATCGCCGAAGGGCTCACGTCCAAGGAGATCGGGGCCCGCTACGACATCAGCGTGCGCACGGTGGAGTCCCACCGCGCGAGCCTCATGCGCAAGCTGGACGTGCGCTCCATCGCGATGCTCACGCAGCTCGCGATCCGCGAGGGACTGCTGGGGCAGGGCTAGCGGGCACTGCCCGCTGTGCTCGGGCGACTCGCCTGTGCGCCGCACGACGGCCGTTCGTTGCCGAGCGTCACATGATCACGAAACGCCGGCACACGGCATGATTCGCGGTCTGGAGGCGGACGAGATACACACCGGGTGGGAGGCGGCGACCGTCCGCGGTCCGGCCCTCCCACGTCAACGTGGTCGATCCCGCGGACACCAGATCCTCGTGCAGCGTCGCGATGCGACGGCCGGCCAGGTCGACGACGTGGACCCGAGCCGGGCCGGTCTCGGGCAGCGTGACTTGCACGGCGATGGGCCCGCGCGCGGGGTTGGGAGCGACCGCCAGCGCCAAGCGTCCGAGCCCCGCGCCCTCCACGTCCGTGGTCACCGAGACCGGCGTGAGCAGGAGCGCACGGTAGGGACCACCGCTGGTGCTGAATCCTCGCGCCGCGATCTGTCCGGCATCGTTGATGGCGACGGCCTCCGTGATGAACCAGCCAGGATTGGCGGCGCTGATGTAGCCGGGCGAGCTGGGATCGATGCGGCCGTTCAGGTAGCTGGGCGCGGAGCTCGGCGTGTCCCAGATGAGCGCACCCGTGAGGTTGGGGGTCGGATTGGCATATCCGACCACCCGGTCGTGGTTGTTCACACCGAGCGCGGTCGAGACCTGGATGAGATCCCCGGGGACATTGGCGAGACCCACCACCGTCGAGCCGTTGTAGAAGAAGGCGGTGGCGGCGCTGAACGTGGACGATCCGACCACGTGGCCGGCGTCGTTGATGTCGTAGGCCGAGCTCATCGACGCGTTCGGAAGCAGGGGCAGCAGGGTGAACACGCCGTTCGCATGCGTGAATGCCCGGCTCGTGCCATCGCCGAGTTCGGCCGTGCCCGAGATCACTCCGCTCAGGTTGATCTTCCAGCCGTAGGAGAGCGCGTAGTCCTGCGGGATGCCGAGATACACCCCGGTGCCGTCCGTGCTCCAGCGCGCCGCACCGGCATCGGAGACGAACACGCCGTTCCGACCGGTGATTCGGCCGGCGTCACTGATCCCCGTGGCCATGCCGCCGCTGGTGACGCCATGGAACAGCGGTAGCTCGGTGATGGAGCCGTCCGGGTTCCACACCACCGGCACCTCGTGCTGTTGGAGCGGATTGTCTCCGGTGTGACCGACGACGAAGCCAGAGGAGTTGACGGCATAGGCATCCGAGCTGAATCCCTGGATCAGGCTGGCCAGGATCGTCTCGGTTCCGCTCGCGGCGTTCGGACTGGACGGACGCCACACGAACGCGTGGCCCGCATCCACCCCACAGACGGCACCGGTCGCGCTCAAGTCACGCGCCCTTCCGGCGAAGCCACTGCTCAAGGGTGTGACCGTGTAGGTGTCGGCGTACGCCGAAAACGCGATCAAGAGTCCGGCGAGCGCCGCGGTCGCGACAGTCGCACGCCCCTGGAACCAGCGCCTGGTCCGCATCGTGCCTCCCGCTCGAATGGAACGGGACGGGGGAGCGTCCCGATCAGAGGTGGTCAGCGTGGAGCGGAGCGGGGCTGCTCGGGAAGGGCTACGGAGGTACCAGCGTCGGCCTGGCTCCACGGGTTCCGTTCGCACTCGGGGATATCTCCCGGCGCGCGCCCGATGGAGCCGACATCGCCGCGGGCGCCGGGCGTGCCGTCCGACACCTCCGTAGAACTACGGAGAGCCCGCCCGTGATACTCCGAATGGAAGCCCGTGGCGCGCATGCCGATAGTCCGCACGTGAGAACCCCCTGGGTTTCCGTGTGGTCATGCCTCGCTCTGGCGATCATCCTTCGCGCGCACGCTGTGCGCGCCACGGAACCCATGGGGTCTGCTTTCGATCTGGCGCCCGCGGACCGCGCGACTCGTGTCGCCGAGGCGGCCGACAGCGTTCGCTCGAACGCCGCCGCGGACAGCACCACGCTCCCGCCCCCGCGTCCTCTCATCGTCCCGAGGCCGCGACTTGGCATCGTCGACACGGTCACGATCTTGCCGCCGGTGCGCGTGGACGCCATGCGCTCTCGCGACGTCGAGCGCGCGACCGTGACGCGCGCGCGTCTCGAGCGCGCGGATCTCGTGCGCTTTCAGCCCTCCAACGCGGGCGATGCGCTCGAGGGCACGCCCGGGCTCGAGGTGGCGCGCACCGGGCCGTGGTCGTCGAACGTGACGTTGCGTGGGCTGGGTGGCAATCGCGTGCTCGTGCTGGTGGATGGCGTGCGCCTGCAGTCGGGTCGCGGACACGGTGCCCAGACGTCACTGGTCTCGGTGGATCGGCTCGAGGCCGTGGAGGTGCTGCCGGGTGCGGGCGGCGTGCAATACGGTTCGGACGCGCTGGGGGGTGTGGTGGAACTGATGACGCATCGCGACCTGCTCGGGCCGCATCGTACGACGTTCATGGTCACCGGCCGTACGTCGGATCCCGGGAACGAACGTTCGGCGCAGGCGCGGCTCCGCTTCTTCTCGCCGCGCGTCGGCGCCGAGCTCTCGGGCGGGCTTGGCCGGCTCGGCGCTCTCGTCACGCCCGACGGCCGCGTGCCGAACAGCAGTTTCCACGAGGGTGAGCTGAACGCGCGCGTGCAGGCGAGCGTCGCCGGCTCCACGCTCGACCTCGAGCGCACGCAGCACACCGCGCGCGACGTGAACGTTCCGGCTTTCGCGGACGACGCGGGCTCGCACGCCGAGTACCCGCTCCAGGAGCGCGTCGCGCATCGGCTCGAGTGGAAGCTGCCCGCGCGCGCGGGCCGGCCGGAACTCGGCTTGCTGGGCATCGAGCAGAACTTCCGCACCGCGTTCATCGAGACCTCGGCCGACAGCCAGTTCGTGCGCGGACGGTTCGCGGCGATGCGCACGACGAGCGCCGACGACCGCATCGACACACGCTCGTTCGGCTTGCAGCCCACCGCGAAGCTGGGTGTCGTGCGCGTGGCGGGGGAGTACCGCCACGAGAGCACGAAGGGCCCGCGCACCACCGACGTGACGATCGTGAACACGTCAGGCGTGCAGACGTCGACCACGACGAGCGCCGGGGAATCCGTGCCGCCGGCGAGGCGCGACGTGCTCGCGGGGCGCGCGTTCGCGCCGTTCACCTGGCGCACGCTGCGCGTGGAACTCGGCGCGCGCTACGACTGGATGCGCTCGCACGCCGACTCCACGCCACAGAGCTTCACACCCATCCTGCACGTCACCGACCGCCAGTGGAGTTTCGAGGGCGGGCTGGCGTGGGCGGTCCACGGCTGCCTGCCGTATGGCCGCGTGGCGAGCGGGTTCCGCGCCCCCGATCTGGAAGAGCGCTATTTCAACGACGGCTTCCACGGCGGCATGCGCCTGTTCGGCAACCCCGAGCTCCAGCCTGAGCGCTCGCGAACCATCGAGCTAGGCGTGCGCACCGGCGAGTCCGGCTGGGGTGCGCTGCGTCGCGCGCGCGTCTCAGTGTACCGCTCCGACGTGGACGACTTGATCACGCTCCGCTACTTGGGGCAGCTCTACCTGGTGCCGCGCTTCCAGTACACGAACGTGCGCCGCGCCGTGCTGGAGGGCGTGGAGCTCGAGACCGAAATCGGTGTGGGCGCCTGGCGCTTCGCCGCGAACGCGGCCGCACCGCGCGGCCGTGACGCCGACACGGGCGACCCCATCCCCGACCTGGGCGCCACACGCGCGAGCTTCGATCTCCGCCGGACGCTCCCGATCACGAGCTTCACCGGCATCGCGGGAGTGCGCGTGCGCTGGACGGACGCGAGCGGCCACGGTGACCCGCAGCTCGCGCGCCCCGCGCACTGGACCGCCGATGCCGAGGTGTCGGCCACCGCGTGGGGCACGCGATTCACCGCCACGGTGCGGAACCTGACCGACACGCGCTATCGCGAACCTCTCGGCTTCATCGATGAGCCCGGCCGACATCTCGCACTCTCGCTGCGGCACGAACGGAGTCTGCCCTGGTGACGCTCGGGGCGACCGTTCGTCGAGCGATCGCAAGCGTCGGGCTCGCGCTCGCGTGCGTGATGCTCTCGAGCGTGCCCGCCGCCGCGCGCACGAGCGCGAATCCTCCGGGGCGGGTGCTCCGTGATCCTGATGCACCGCGCACCGCCTCCTCGACCCTCACGGCCTCCGCCCGCCAACCGGCCACGCCGTTCGCCGTGAACGTCGGACTGCCGGCCGGCGCCGTGCAGCTGGATTCCACGTGGTACGACCTCCAGGACATGGGATCGCTCGGCCGCCACATCGAGGTGGGCGCTGACGGTCGGGTGCACGTCACGTGGCAGGACGACTTCTGCGAGCTGGGCGGCGGCTGCCCGCCGAACCTGGCCGCGCCGCAGCCGCACCCGAATCGCGGCATGGGCTACGCCGTGCGCGACGTGAACGGCACCTGGACGAATCGCGGAAAGGTCACCGATCCGCGGCTGCCGGTGTGCTGCATCCGCGACCTGGCGGGCGGGTTCGGCAGCCTCGCCGTGCGGAGCGACGGCCGCGTCGCGATCGCGCAGCATCTGAACGAAGACGGCTGCGACCTCCACGGCTACTTCCATCTTCAGGATTCACCCACGAGCAGCCTTTTCCGCGGCTACCTTACGCCGATCGTGAGCCCGAGCTACCTGTTCCCGCAGGTGGCGGCGAATCCCAATGGTAGTTTCACCGTGCTCGGTGAAGTCCCTCGCGGTGGCGTCTACGACGAAACCACCGAGCTGCGGGTCTCGTACCTCGCGGCCCCGGGCACGGTCTATTCTTGCTTCAACTGGCAGATGGGCGCGTGGACGTCGTTCGCGCCCGCGTCGCTGTTCCGCGACGGACGCCCCGCGTTCCCGAGCCTCGCAGCTTCTGCGAACGGTCGCGTCGGCGTGGCGGTGGGTGACCTGGGCGGCAACGTCTACCTGATCGAGTCGTCGAACGGATCGTTCGCCGCCGGCACGGTGACGATCCGGAACCTGACGTCGTATTCCGACGCGAGCGTCGTGAAGGGTGATTCCACGTCGCTCGAGTACCGGCCGTACGTGCACTGCCATATCGCGTACAACGACACCACGCCGAACGTGGTGTGGAGCGAGTGGCAGGCGCGGAAGAGCGGCACGACGATCTCGTACTACGACTGGCGCAGCCGCATCCGGCGCTGGTCGCCGACGCGCGGCCTGGAGACCGTCTACCAGGTGCCCGCGGGGCTCGCCGACCACTACGACGACGTGGACAACGGCTTGGCGGGCCCGCTGCCCGGGTTCAACACGCTGTCGGTGGACTGGCCGCAGGTGGGCTTCAGCCCCGATGGCAGCGAGACCTACGTGGCATTCCTGCGCTTCACCGACGCGCAGGTGGATCACACCGCCGACATGGGACTGCCCGGCATCGTCACCGGCATCGGCTTCGGCGACATCGTGTGCAGCGTCGAGCACGGTGGGGCGTTCGCGGCGCCGCAGAACCTCACGAACACGCCCTCCACGGACGAGCGGTTCTTCTCGTTGTCGCCGCGGAACCCCGGCGGCCGGGCCACGCTCATGTTCCAGGCCTCCGCCACCGACCAGGCCGGCTGCGCCATCATCGGCGATCGCGGCACGACGCCCGGCAACCTGCTCCGGCGCATCGCGTACCTCTCAGCGCCGCTCGCCGCGAGCCTCGTGGACGTGGCGTCCGGTGTGTCGCCGGCACGGTCGCGCCCGTTGCGCGTGTCACCCAATCCCGCGCGCGCGCGCACGCACGTGAAGCTCGAATCCGCGGCGTCGCCCACCACGCGCCTGCTGGAAGTGGTCGACGTGGCCGGCCGCCGCGTCGCACTGTTGGCGCTCTCCGCCGGCGCCACGACCGCGGAGTGGGCGGGGCGCGACGATCAGGGACGGGCGGCGCCCGCCGGCGTCTACTTCGCGCGCGTCGTGGGCGAAGGCGACGGGTCCGGCACGCGATTCGTGCTCATGCGTTGACCATCACGACTTCGAGGAACCCGACGATCACGCCGACCGAAACGAACCCGGAGAGAGCGCGAACGAACCCACCGACGAGCGATCTGTAGCCATCACGAAGCACGCGACTCCACCGCATCACATCTCAGACCCGAACAACGCAGCCGTCCCCGCTGCTGGAGGTCGTCCCCCCATGCCCCTAGCGAGATCGCTGTCCGTTTCGTTGCTGCTCACCGTCGTCCTCGCGTCCTCGGCGAGCGCGTTGATCTTGAAGCAGGAGCGCGTCCCGAGCGGCGTGTTGGAGCTTCCCTGGTCCCCCGGCTTCGGCGTCGGCCGCGTGTTCACGCCGCTCGTCCTGCCGAGCGGCGACCCCGCGATTCCCAATCCCTCGGGCGACAACACCGTCGCGGTGCTCACGAACAATGCCACCGGCCTCGGTGGCATCGCGGTCTCGGCCACCGACCCCGCGGGGCAGGCGGACTACACGTGGAGTGGCTGGTTCTTCACCGGCGCGGGGGACACGCGACGCGGACTGATCGTGCGCGCGGATCCCACGAACGACTTCCAGACCTTCTACCAGCTCGTCGTGAACCCGGGGTTGTTCCAGCTCCGGTTCCGCAAGTTCGTCGCCGGCGCGCCGCTTCCGGACCTGGCGAGCTGGTTCCTCAACACGCTGCCGAATGGCGTTCCCACCGCGAACAGCTGGCACCACATGAAGATCATCGCCGGCGGCAACGAGTTCCTGATCTTCTTCGACGGTGTCCAGATGACTCCCACGCCCATCGTGGACGCGACGGCCCCGATCCTGACCGGCTGGGTGGGCGCCTACAACTTCAGTGCGTCGGTGGGCGAGGTTCCGGTGTATTTCGATGACCTGATCCTCGAGAGCGAGCACCCCGTGGCCACCCGGCTCACGCGCTGGGGCGAGCTGAAGAGGCTCTATCGCTGAGCCCAGGCGGGCGCGCCGAACGACTCGCGCGGACGTTCGCGAGCCACCTCGCTGAAGCTCGGCAGAAAGACCCGCGGCTTGCGCCCCTCGGGGGCACGCGCCAGACTCATGCGTGCCCTCCCGCTGGCACCGTCCGCGCCCGATCCGACCCACCCCGGAGTCCTGAGTTGCGTCGCCTCTTCCTCGTCGTCGCGCTGATCAGCGCACCACTCGAAGCCCATGCCGCCGGCATGGCGTTGCGGTGGAATTCATGCAGAGGCACGGCGAACCGCAACTTCGCGTGCGACCGGAGCACGGGATCGGAAGTGCTCGTGGGCACGTTCTCGGCGCCCACCACGATCGATCTGTCAGGCGTCGAGGTGTACATGCGCATCACCACGGCCGACGGCGTCATCCCGGCGTGGTGGCAGATGGTGAACCGCGGAAGCTGCCGGCAGACGTCCATCACCATGATGTTCGACGTGAGCGGCGAGACGGAGTGTGACGACCCGTGGATGGGCCAGGCCGCCGGCGGCCTCGGGCTCTACAGGATCGACGGCTCGAACGGCGTCGACCTGCGCATGGTCATGGCCGTGCCGCGCGCCGCGGTGCAGCCCATCGCGGGCGGCCGTGACTACGCGGCGTTCCGCATGATCATCAACCACTCGCGCAGCAGCGGCCCCGCGGCCTGTGAGGGCTGCTCCAAACCGGTATGCATCACGATCGAGCGCATGAAGCTCACCACACCGGTCGCTCGCTTCAACGTGGAGCTCACGTCCGGCCTGTCCGGCATGGGCGGCGCGGCGAACGTGGTGACGTGGCAGGGGGGGGCGCCGAACTGCGGCGCCGGAGCCGCGAAGCCGTCCACGTGGAGCGACGTCAAGCGTCGTTATAAGTAGAGCGGCTGGCCTTCGCCGCCGCGCCGCCACACGACGATACGCTCAGCCCGCATCCGGCTCGGTCGTCTCCCTGGGCGGCGCCTTCGCGCGCGCCTTGGCCGGGCGGCCCTGCTCACCGCCCGGCGCACGACCCTCGCGCTGGAGCGCGCGACGCAGCAGGAACTCGATCTGCCCGTTCAGGCTGCGCAGATCGTCTGTCGCCCAGCGCTGCAGCGCCTCGAGCACCTCGGGGTCGATGCGCAGCAGGAATGCCCGGCGCTCCGGCACGGCGCGCTCAGTCCGTCACTGGTAGAGCGTTCCGGCGTTCACGATGGGCTGCGTCTCGTGTTCGCTGCACAGCACCACGAGCAGGTTGCTCACCATGGCGGCCTTCCGCTCCTCGTCGA